>JBOGHR010000543.1:0-4411 GCA_050744905.1 Acidimicrobiales bacterium | reverse complement strand
CCGTGGCCCTGGGCGTGGTGCCGGCGCCGGCCGGCGCCGTGGCCCGGGGCGCAGCCCGCAGCCTGGACCCCCGCGTGGAGGCGCCCGAGCTGGTGCTCTGGCACGGGTTCACCACCGCCCTGCTCCTGTCGGTGGTCACCGTGGCCGCCGGGGTCGTCGTGTTCGCCCGCCGGGCCCAGGTGGAGCGCCTCCAGGCCCGGCTGGCGTGGCGGTTCAGCGCCCAGGGCGGCTACGAGGGCGTGCTCCACGGGCTGAACCGGGTGGCCGACCGCACGACGGGCGTGGTCCAGAACGGGTCGCTGCCCATCTACGTCGGGGTCATCCTGCTCACCGCCGTGGTATTCCCGGGATGGGCCCTGGTGGCCGGCAGCGGCCTGCCGCCAGGGCTGGTGGTGGCCGACTCGCCGCTGCAGGTGCTGGTTGCCGGCATCGTGGTGGCCGGCGCCGTCGCCTGCGCCCTGTCGCACCGGCGGTTCGCCGCCGTCCTGCTTCTCGGCTCGGTCGGCTTCGGCGTGGCCGTCCTGTTCGTGATCCAGGGGGCGCCCGACCTGGCCCTCACCCAGCTGCTCGTCGAGACCCTGGCCCTGATCATCTTCGTGCTGGTGCTGCGCCACCTGCCGGAGCGCTTCGACCCGCCGCCGTGGCGGGTCGGCACCGCCCTGCGCCTGGCCCTGGCCGGCGCCGTCGGCGCCTTCGTGACGTTCTTCGCCCTGGTCGCCGGCGCCGCCCGGACCGCTCCCCCGCCGTCGGCCGAGCTTGTGGAGCGGGCCCTGCCCGACGGCGGCGGGCGCAACGTGGTCAACGTCATCCTCACCGACTTCCGGGCCTTCGACACCATGGGGGAGATCACCGTGCTGACCGTGGCGGCGCTGGGCATCGCCACCCTGGTCCGCGCCGGCCGCCACGGCGGGGACGCCGAGGAGCCCGGGGCGTGATCCCCGACCGCTCGCTCATCCTGGCCATCTCCGTGGAGGCGGTGTTCCACACCGCCCTGCTCTTCTCCGTCTTCCTGCTCTTCGCCGGCCACAACTCGCCCGGGGGCGGGTTCGTCGGGGGCCTGGTGGCCGGCGCCGCGCTGGTCCTGCGCTACGTCGAGGGGGGGCCCGAGGAGGTGCGGCGCACGACGTCGGTGGGGCCCGAGCCGGTGCTGGGTGCGGGCCTGGCCCTGGCCGTCGTCACCGGGATCGCGCCGTGGCTGTTCGGCCGCCAGCTCCTCGAGTCGGCCAAGCTCAGCGTCGACGTGCCCGCCCTGGGGACGGTGAAGGCGACCTCGGCCCTCCCCTTCGACATCGGCGTGTACCTGGTCGTGGTCGGCCTGGTGCTCGGCGTGCTGGGCACGCTGGGCGAGGAGGAGCCGTGATCCTCGTCCTCGCCCTGACCGTCGGCGCCCTGTACGCGGCGGGGACCTACCTGGTCCTCCAGCGGGCGCTGACCCGCATCGTGCTCGGCCTCGCCCTCCTGGGCCACGGGGCCAACCTGCTCCTGCTGCTGGCCGGCGGGCGGGCGGGCCGGGCGCCGATCGTCGGCGCCGGCGACGGGCCCGTCGCCGATCCGCTGCCCCAGGCCCTGGCCCTGACCGCCATCGTGATCACCTTCGGCATCACCGCCTTCCTGCTGGCGCTGGCGTACCGCAGCTGGCTCCTCCGCCACGACGACGAGGTCGAGGACGACGTCGAGGACCGCCGCATCGCCCGGCTCGGGCAGCACGACCGGTGAACGTCCTCGTCCCCCTCCCCATCGTGCTGCCCCTGCTGGGCGCCGCCGTGTCCCTCGCCGCCCACCGGCGCACCGCCGTCCAGCGCGCCGTCGGCCTGGTCGTGATGGCGGCCACCGTGGCCGCCAGCGTGGTCCTGCTGGTGCGGGTGGCCGACGGCGCCGCCGTGGCCGCCCACCTCGGGGGGTGGCCGGCCGGGATCGGCATCACCCTGGTCGCCGACCTGTTCGCCGCCGTGATGCTGGTCGTGTCGACGTCGATGGTGCTGGCCGTGCTCGTGTACGCCATCGGCAGCCCGCGCACCGCCGACGCCGTCTTCTTCCACCCCCTCTACCTGGTGCTGGCGGGCGGCGTGTCCGCCTCGTTCCTGACCGGCGACCTGTTCAACCTGTTCGTGGCCT
The DNA here is from genome assembly GCA_050744905.1 of Acidimicrobiales bacterium. Classification (GTDB taxonomy): domain Bacteria; phylum Actinomycetota; class Acidimicrobiia; order Acidimicrobiales; genus DATLFN01. The sequence continues at coordinate 2,296 of JBOGHR010000543.1, read as the reverse complement.
TCGAGATCACGCTGTCGGCCAGCTACGTGCTCATCACCATGGGGGGCCGGGCCGAGCAGGTCCGCGCCGGGATGACCTACGTCGTCATCAGCCTGCTCGCCTCGACCCTGTTCGTGACGGCCGTGGGGCTCGTCTACGCGGCGACCGGGACCGTCAACCTGGCCGAGCTCTCCCAGCGGGTGCCCGAGCTCGACCCGGGCGTGCGGGGAGCGCTCGGCCTGCTGCTGCTGGTCGTCTTCGGCGTCAAGGCCGCCATCTTCCCGCTGTTCTTCTGGCTGCCCGACGCCTACCCGACGGCGCCCGCGCCGATCACCGCCATCTTCGCCGGGCTGCTCACCAAGGTGGGCGTGTACGCCATCGTCCGCACCCAGACCCTGCTGTTCCCGTCCGACGGGCCCTCGGCGCTGCTGCTGTGGGTGGCGGGCGCCACCATGCTGGTGGGCGTGCTGGGGGCCATCGCCCAGGACGACGTGAAGCGCATCCTCAGCTTCCACATCGTGAGCCAGATCGGCTACATGATCCTCGGGCTGGCCCTGTTCACGGTGGCCGGGCTGGCCGCCGCCATCTTCTACATCGTCCACCACATCGTGGTGAAGACCACGCTCTTCCTGGTCGGCGGCATCGTGGAGCAGGCCACCGGCACCGCCGCCCTGCGCCGCCTGGGGGGCCTGGTCGCCCGCACGCCGGTGACCGCCGTGCTGTTCCTCCTGCCCGCGCTGAGCCTGGCCGGACTGCCCCCGTTCTCCGGTTTCGTGGCCAAGCTGGGGCTGGTGGAGGCGGGGCTGGCCGAGCACCGCCACCTCGTCGTCGGCGTCAGCCTGCTCGTCAGCGCGCTGACCCTGTTCTCCATGACCAAGATCTGGGCGGGGGCGTTCTGGGGGACCGTGCAGCCCGGCCCGGGCGGGGGCCCGGCCGTGGCCCGCCCGCCGGTGCCGGCCCTGATGGTGGCGCCCACCGCCGCCCTGGTCGTGATGAGCCTGGCCATCGCCGCCGCCGCCGGCCCCGTCCACGACCTCAGCGTGCGCGCCGCCGAGGCGCTCCTGGCCCCCGAGGCCTACGCCGCCCTGGTGGTGGGCCGATGAGCCAGCTGCTCCTCCGGGGCGCCTGGATGGTGGCCGTGTGGATCGCCCTGTGGGCCGAGCTCACGCCGGCCAACCTCCTGTCGGGCGTGGTGGTGGTGGGCACCCTGCTGGCCGCCTTCCCGTCCCGCTACGCCGCCGACCGGCGAGGGCACCTGCGCCCGCTGGCGACGCTGCGCTTCCTCGGCTACTTCGCCTGGAAGCTGGTCGAGGCCAGCGCCGTCGTGGCGTGGGAGGTGGTGACGCCCCGCAACCGGATCGTCGAGGGCATCGTCGCCGTCCCCCTGCGCGGGGTCTCCGACGGGGTCACCACCGTCGTGGCCAACGCCATCTCGTTGGTGCCGGGCACGCTGTCGCTCGAGGTGGGGGTGGACCCGGTGGTGCTCTACGTCCACGTCCTGCACCTGCACGACCGGGCGGCGGTGGTCGACGAGGTGCTCCGCCTGGAGGAGCTGGCCGCCCGGGCCGCCGGCCTGGCCGGTGACCTCGACCGCCGGCCCCGGCCCGGGCGGGCGGGGGCGGATCCGGTCCCCGCCCACCGACCGCCGGGGGAGCACCGATGACCGCCTCGACCACCGTCGCCTTCGTCCTCCTCGGGGTGGCGGCCGTGCTCTGCCTGGCCCGCCTGGCCCGCCCCGGGTCGCTGGCCGACCGCATCGTCGCCCTCGACTCCCTGCTGGTCGTCGTCGTCAGCGGCATCGCCGTCCAGGCGGCCCGCACGGGGGACGGGACCTACCTCGACGTACTGGTCGTCGCCGCCCTGCTGGGCTTCGTCGGCACCGTCACCGTGGCCCGGTTCATCGAGCGGCGGGGGGCGTGAGCTTGACCGACGTCGTCTCGTCGGCCCTCCTCGTGGCCGGGACCTCGCTGGCCGTGATCGCCGGCATCGGCCTCCAGCGCTTCCCCGACGTCTTCGCCCGGATGCACGCCGCCACCAAGCCGGCCACCCTGGGCCTCGTCCTCGTCCTGGCCGGCGCCGCGCTGCGCATGGAGCGCGCCGGCGAGGTGGCCAAGCTGCTGCTGGTCGTCGCCCTCCAGTTCGTGACCGCCCCCGTCGGCGCCCACATGGTGGGGCGCGCCGCCTACCGGGCCGGCACCGAGCTGAGCGACGCCACCGAGGTCGACGAGCTGGCCGCCCGCGGCGGGATCGCCCGGCCGCCGTCGGCCGGCCCGCCCGGGGAGGCCCCCGAGGAGTCGTGAGGCGCCGGCCCGGGGCC
>JBOGHR010000542.1:0-2324 GCA_050744905.1 Acidimicrobiales bacterium | reverse complement strand
TGTCCACCCAGTCGCCCGCCTGGCGCAAGGGCGTGTCGGTGGTGGTGACCGACATGGCGGAGTGCTACCGCAGCGCGGTGCGCACGTGGCTGCCGGGCGCCCGCCACGTGGCCGACCGGTTCCACGTGGTGCGCAACTTCGCCAAGGTGGTGGTCTCGGCCCGCCGGGACGCCCAGCGCACCCCCCGGGGGACGGCCCCACGACCCGAGGCTGTTCCGCAACCGCTTCGGTGCTCATGAAGCGCCTCGACCGGCTCTCGGGCCAGGAGATCGCCACCCTGGGGTCGATCTTCGACGCCCACCCCGAGCTGGGCGTGGTGTGGGGCCTGGTGCAGCGCTTCCACGTGATCTTCTGCGCCGAGACCAAAGAGGCGGCCAACGAGGCGGTGGGCCAGCTGGCCGACGCCTACCAGGCCGCCGGGGTGAACCTGGGCCCGGCCAATCACCAGCTTCTGCCGCTGGGGGCCCGAGTCGCTCAACTTCCACGGCGAGCGGGCGACCAACGCCGCCTCCGAGGGCGTGAACGGCAAGATCGAGCTGCTCGAGCGCATGGCCTACCGGGTTCCGATCGAGAGCCAACTACGTGGCCCGCGTCCTGGTCATGTGCTCAGGCCATCCTCCGGCGCTCTCGCCTCCGTGACGACCGCATGCCATGATCTCGGCGGCCAGTTCTGGGGCCGGCTCCACGCACTTTCGCGAAGAACCAGAATCATCGGGCAAACCCACGACGTCCGACCCGACCGGACCGTCGGCAATGCGCCGCTCGGCGACCTCCTCGGGTGTCGACGTCAAGAAGTTCCCGACGGGCTCCCGTCACGAACTCCACGTCGAGAGTGAAGCCGATGTCTCCTCGATGCGCCCTCAAAAGCGGCCACGAGTCGGGTTCCCACCAGCGCCTTCGGCGTGCCACTTTCGTGCCACAACGGGCCGGCACAGGGCGGATTCCAGCGTATGGAACGGATTACCAAATGCCGTCTGACCTGCCCCTTTGTCGTTGCGTGCTGCCCTGTCCGGCCCTTCAGGATGCCTTCTAAGCAGCGGGTCGCAGGTTCGAGTCCTGCCGGGGGCGCAACGCAACAGAACAAGACGGGTGCCGGCCGGCCGCGCCGTCGGGGCGCCGTGCCTGAGGCCTCCTACGCTCGTGACGTGTCGACGCTGTCAGCCCTCCTCGAACCGGAGGGCCACCTCGAGCTCCCGGCGGCCGAGCGCCTGGCCGGGGATCCTCCCGTGGGACGCTGCTCGCGGACCCGTGCTCGACGATCCGAACGACGACGAGGAAGCCGACTCCCTGGCCGCCATCCGGCCCTGAGGTGTCGCGCCCGCCGGTCGTCGTGGTCGACGCCAACGTGTTCTACCGTCGCGCTGTGAGCGTGCCGCGACTGCCCGGTGGGGTCGTGCACAAGCTTCCCGGAGACCTACGCGAGGCGCTGATCGCCAGCCCGACCGCGCGCGACGCCTGGAGGGACATCACACCTCTGGCGCGCAACGAGTTCATCTGCTGGGTCGGCGATGCCAGGCAGGCGATGACCCGGGAACGCCGCATTCGCCGGACCGTGGAGGAGCTGGAGGAAGGCCAGCGTCGGCCCTGCTGCTGGCCGGGGTGCAATCACCGCGAGCGGACCGGCCGATAGTCGTCGGTCCCGCTCGGCCCGAGGCGGGGTGGCGGCCCGCTCGGCTTCAGAAGGCGAGCTTGCCGGTGTTCCACATGGCGGGGAACAGGTACAGCGCCAGCCCCAGCGGCACCAGGGCGACGCGCGAGGCGGCGCCCGGCCGGCCGATCCGGCCCATGACCCGGGGCTCGCCGATGGCGGCGAGGGCGAAGCACACCACGGCCGCGAGAAGGAAGAAGAACTGGCCCGTCGGCCCGATCAATTTGGTCGCCTCCCGTCGTGACAGGCCCCCCGCCGCCCACCCCGTCCCTTCCCCTGCGCCCTGCGGACCACACCCGGGGGCTCCACCGGCGGCGGGGCGTCGGTAGCCTGACGATCGTGGGTGAGTGGCCGCCGGGGGTGGGACGGGCGGCCACCGTGGTGGGCTTCGTCCTCCTCGCTCCCGTCGGCCTGCTGTACCTGGGCAGCGGGCTGGTCGTTCCCGCTCCCTGGGTGCTCGCCGTGTGGGCCGTGTGGGTCGCCCTGGTCGCCGGCGCCGTCGCCTTCCGCCGCCGACCCGGCGTCGTGCTGGCCCTTCCCGTGGCGGCCGTCGTGTTGTGGCTGGCGATCGTGAGCGCCGGATCGGCGCTGTTCGGCTGGACGGCGTGAGGCCGGCGGCCGCCGTCAGCTGACCGGCGCCGGCCGCCGGCCGTCGTCGGCCGGGCCCGCCCCGGCG
>JBOGHR010000541.1:0-2080 GCA_050744905.1 Acidimicrobiales bacterium | reverse complement strand
GGCCGAGGGCGGTCCGACTTGGCCACCAGCGACGAGGTGACGCCGCTGTGGTGCTCGCGCGGGGGGCCCACCACCTCCAGGCGGGCGGGCTCCTGGCGCTTCTTCTCCTTAGGGGGCAGTACGGCGGTGATCGAGATGCCCTCGATCTCGAAGTCGGCCTCGGCGCGCACGACGTCGCCCACCCGCGCCCCGTCGGGCAGGAGGCGGGCGTCCACGACGCCCTTGGGCTGCTTGGCCCCGGCGGCGCGCCAGGTCCACGTGCCGTCGTCGCGGGAACTGGTCAGCTCGACTTCGATGCGACGACCCATAGCCACCTCACGCTACCAACGGCGGCCCTCGGCGTCGGCGGGAGCGGGAATCCACAGCCTTTTCCTCTTCCTTCCAACATGGGGCGGCTCGTACCGTCGACCCGTGGCCGACTTCGAGGTGAAGCTCAACGACGGGACGACCGAGGTCATCGAGGGTGCCGACGCCTACAAGCCGGACGGCCAGCTCACGTCGTTCTTCGCCTTCGGCGACGGCCGCTCGACCATCGACTCGTGGAGCGTGCGCGTGGCCAGCATCCGCACCACCGAGATCGTGGCCGTGCGCCGGCGCACCGCGGACCACCGGCAGTCGGAGGGCCAGCGCGCCGCGGCGTGAGCTCTCCTCGGGGCCCGACGCCGGGCGGGCGAGAGCCCGACGACGGCGCTGCGACGATCCCTTTATAATCGCTCTTTAGCAGTCACCACCACGCCAAGCATCCGATCTCCGCGCCGGGGTGCACACCGTCCCCGACTGATCCCGGCACCCGGCGCCCGCCGATCTCCGACCAGCCGGTTGCGCAACATGAAAGGCAACGATATGGTGCCCGGCGGTGCGCGGCATGGCTGCAGTCGTGGTGGCCGCCCTGGCGGTGGCCGGGTGCACGCAGAGCGCCGGCGCGCCCCCCGAGGCCACCGTCCCCACCGCCGCGCCCACCACGCCGACCACCGCCCCGGTCGATGTCTCGGTGATCCCCGAGGTCATCGACGAGCGCTACCTGACCGCCGTGCTGGCCGCCCTCGACGAGGTGGACAGCGAGGCCACCAGGATGATCGTGGCGGCCAAGAACGTCACCCCGGCGGCCGCCGACCACCTCAACGCCATCTACAGCGACGAGGAGTTCACCAGGCAGGTGGAGAACTGGACGCTGAGCCTCGGGCGGGACATCGAGCTCAAGGGCATCCGACCCTCCCCGGGGAACCGCGTCACGACGATCGAGCGGATCATCGCCGCCTCCCCGACCTGCGTCTGGCTCGCCGTCAAGCGGGACTACTCGGCGGTCAACTTCGATCCGGGAGCCGACGACACCGAGTACGTCGCCCTCGAGCCGCTCGATCCCGGCAACGACCTCCGCGGGGTGAACAAGACGGCGTGGATGATCACCGTGGACGGGTTTCGTGATGACGGGCTCGAGCCTTCGAATCCGTGCCCGGGAAGCTGAACCATCCCGTGCTCGTGGCGGCCATCGCGCCGCTCGTCGTGCTCTTGGGCGCCGTCGAAGCCAACGCACAGGAGCCCCCCTCCCCGGACGTCCTGGAGGTCAACGTGGCGAAGGTGCGAGACAACAGAACCCTCCGGCACAGTGTGGAAGGCGGTGCCGGCGACTCTGACGCCGAGCGCACCCGGGGGCGCGCACCTGCCCGTCGTCGACCGGTGGCCCGACAGGTGTTCTACGCCTCCTTCCCGATCGTGGTGCTCCAGCCGGACGGCTCCCGGTGCGTCCGGAGCGCCCGGCGTGCCTACCCGAGCGAGCTGAGCGCGTCCATCGCCCCGGACACCGAGAACATCCTGTGGCGCCTGCTCGTGGAGTCCTTCCCCCTCTGTCCGAACGCCCCGCTACCCGAGTCCACCCCGCCGGCCGCCCGGGCGGCAGAGTACTGGCGGGTGGTGGGCGAGGACCTGCTGCCGAAGCCGTCGCCCCGCATCGCCCCGGGGTACATGCTGGCCGGCAAGCTGGCCTACCTGGAGGCCGGCACCGTGCCCACCGCCCGCTTCGAGCACCCCACCCCCGCCGGCGTGCTCACCATCGAGGCCAGCGCCCGGCACTGGGTGGACT
>JBOGHR010000540.1:0-11493 GCA_050744905.1 Acidimicrobiales bacterium | reverse complement strand
GGCGATGCCGACGTTTCTCGAACTTGATGGGGATGCGTTACGTTACCGAGCCGCGGGCTGCTGTTCAGGCCAACACTCCTCATGTTCTGAAAGATGACCGTCGAGCGGCGGGTCCCACAAGCCGATCCCGCTCCGAAACGGGGCCGAATGGGGCCGGCTTCGACAGCCAAACGCCGCGGCCGCGCCCGAGGCGGCGGACGACTGGATCAGAGTGCCGGACCGGGCGCTCCCTGGCCGACCTTCACACCGCCTACTTTCCCCCTCGTAGGCTTCGATAAGGCGTACGAAACAGGACGGACGCGATGCGGCATGACCAGATTGAGGCGTGGGCACTCGAGCTCGTCGGGGGCGAGCCGTTCGCCGACGTGGCTCCGGGCTCCTACGTCTGGGTCGAAACCGAGCACCTCGCCACCGACATCCGCCTGGCCGTCACCCGGGCCGCCTCCCAGCTGGCCGAGCTGGCCATGTCCACCGACCCGAAGAAGGCCCTGGAGGCCACCCGGATGGGCCTGCTGGTGCTGCCGACGCAGCTCGATCTCTTCGACACCTGGATGGTCGCCGCGGCCGAGCTCGGAGACGCCAGCGGCATCAACCAGGGCCTCCAGGCCAAGACGTGGGCCTACGGCCAGCTCGACCCCGACGCCGGCGTACCGCCCGAGACCATGGAGCTCCACCGCCACCTCATGGCCAAGGTCAACGGGCGGGACCGGGTCGGCCGGTCCCAAACGCCATCGTGACCGTGCTCGGGATGACGCTCCGGCGCATCTACGTGCCGGCGGCCGTCGACGCTCACCATCGTGGTGCTGGTGGGTTCCCCACCGCCGCGACGCTCGTGTCCCACGCCGTAGCCCCCACGGTGCCGGTTGCGGCGACGAATCCTCCTCCCGCAGGTCGCGGAAGCAACGACCCTTGCCAGCTCGCCGTTCCTGAGGTCGATGAGCAAATCGCATGCGGCGGATCGAGAAGCCTGAGGACCCCCCGAGCCCGTACGCCGGTCACCGGGAGCTACCTCTACGACAACCGTGTTTTCGACGTCATTCCCACTCGCGAGCCGTCCGGCCGAGGGAGTGTCGCGCTCAAGAGGGATCCGGGTTGCGCTTCGGTGGCCCGTTGCAAACGACGGGGCTACGGTCGCAGGAACACCATTTCGCTCCCCGGATACCGGGGCTCGAACGGCTGGACGCTCGGAGGTACGGCATGGACAGGCTTCGAGGCATGACCCGATCGGCGGCGACGCATCCCCCATCCGTCGCTCTGGCCGTCGTCGCCGTTGTCGCAGTCGCAGTCGCCGTCGGTTGGTTCGTGACGAACCGAGACGAGCCGATTCGTGGTGACCGCGCCCAGCTCACCGAGGCGCTCGGCGGCTCGACTGCGGCCGACGGCGCTAAGCCCGGGAAGGCGGGTGGCACGGGTCATCCTCAGCTCGACGCGGCGGCGGCACAGCTGCAGGCCCTCGCCCAGAGGGGTCGCGGCCAGACGTTCGAAGCCCGCTACGCCGGCACCACGCCGGCCGCCGCGCAAACAACCCTCCACGTGTGGCGCAGCCCCGCCGGCTCCCGCCACGACGTCCAACAAGGCCCAGGCGTCCAGAGCCGGGTGCTCGCCACCGACAGGGACGTGGTGAGCTGCCTGCGCCAGGGAGATGCGGCATGGGTCTGCACCACCCAGCCTCACATCACGGCCGCGGCGGCGGACGCGCTCGCGGTCCCGAGCACCGACCAGCTGGCCGGACGGTCGATCACGGCCAGGGACGACACGGTGGCCGGTCACCAGGTCCGCTGCTTCGTCTTCGAGGGCGCCGATCCCTCCAGTGAGCTCTGCCTTGGCAACGACGGCATCGTGATGCGCGTCGTCTCCGCTTCCTCTCGCCTCGAACTGCTCGAGCTCATTCGAGGCCCCGTCGCCGCCGGCGTCTTCGACCTGCCCGCACGACCGGTCTCCTGACGACGGCGCGGCATGATCGACGGTCTTTTGAATCCGACAAATCGGTTAAAGTTCTCGGACAACTGAGACGACCCGTTGCGCTGAGCGGCTCTAGTCCGCTGGCATGACTCGGTCGGGGAGCGTGGATAATGGCGGCAGGAACGGGTCGGCCCGAGCACCTCGGCAGGCGACGCGGCCGCTCGACAAGGGGTCTCTGGCGAGGCCCATCGGTCGGCATGATTGCGCTGGCTCTCCTCGCTCCGACGCTTGCCGCCGTCCCCGCCTCCGCCGCCGACCCACCCAAGCCGGCCAGCCTTCCAGTCGAGTTCCCCGCCCCGATGGGCGACCTCGCGGCCAAGGCCGGTCCTTTCGGCCCGGTTCCCGCCGCCACAGGGCCGCGTCTGGCCCCGGCCGACACCAAGCTCGACAGCCGCCTGGGCCCGCCCGCGCCGGCGGCGGAACGACCGGCGGCCTGCATCGACCCCTTGTCCGACCCGGCCCTCTCCGAGCTGTCCAAGAACCTCCTGCGCCAGCAACATCCCGGGCGCCCGCCGGCGCGGGCATGCGGACCCCAAGAGCGGGCCCGCACCGCCGATGCGGACCGGGCCTTCACCGAAGACGCCCGCAGGCGAGGTAAGGAGCGACTCGAGGCGAAACCGCCCGTCCGAGCGCCGGTTCCTCCACCCTCGACGACGACCACCGCTCCGGCGCCGACCACCACCTCGGCCCCGGGCCCGACCACGAGCGTTCCTTCACCCTCATCGTCGACGACGACGCCGTCCTCGAATCCACCCGCCAGCACAACGACGTCGACCACCCCTTCCGGCACCAGCATGGGGACTGCGCCGGGGCCGATTATCCAGGCGTCCTCGATCGGGCCGCTCGCCTTGTCGGCGGCCCAGTCGAGCCCCACGTTCCCGTCGCCCGACTGGATTGCCCAGTCGCCGGCCAACGTGCCCCCGGCCCGCAACGGGGCGGTCACCGCCCCCGACCCCACCGGCAAGCTGGTGCTCTTCGGTGGGCAAGCCACCCCGCCGAGCCCGAACTTCTTCAACGACACGTGGACCTGGGACGGGGCCAACTGGACCCAGCGGTTTCCGGCCAATTCCCCGCCCGCCCGCTACGAGCCCGTCATGATCTACGACCAGGCGCGCCAGGTAGTGGTGCTCTTCGGCGGGCTGAGCTTCGGGGGCGCCCGACTCAACGACACCTGGACCTGGGACGGGACCAACTGGACCGAGCGGTCGCCGCTCACCCGCCCTGCCGCCCGGTACGCGGCTACGGCCGCCTACGACGCAGCCGGGGCCCAGACCGTTCTTTATGGCGGCCGGGCCTCGTTCATGCCACCCTCAGGCGTCCCCGACACCTTCCTCAACGACACCTGGACCTGGGACGGCACGAACTGGGCCCAGGCCACCCCAGCGGCGTCGCCCGGGTTCCGATACGGGGCCAGCGCGGCCTTCAACCCCCCGACAGGCAAGCTGGTACTCTTCGGCGGCCTCGTCTTCCCCTGCGGCACCAGCGCCTGCCAAGGGAGCGTCTCGGGGGAGACGTGGACCTGGGACGGGGCCAACTGGACCAACGCGAACCCCGGAGCTGCACCGTCGCCACGCCACGGCCAGGAGATGGCCTATGACCCCGACCTGGCCGGAGTAGTCCTCTTCGGCGGCGACACGAATTCGCTGGCCTTCAACCAGGAGTCCTGGCTGTGGGACGGAGCCGGGTGGTCGCCGGCGACGGGCATCGCCGCCCCCGCCGCCCGTAGCGCCCACGCCATGGGCTTCCATGCCGGCTCCCGGCGGATGATCGTCTTCGGCGGCTTCACCGGCACCGCCTTCCTCAACAACGACACCTGGGGCTACAGCACCGCCATCCCCATCTACAGCATCACCACCGATCGCGGCCCCGACGGCATCTACTCCCGGGGGGAGGCCGTGACCTACACGGTGCAGGTGTCCAACGCCGGGCTCGGTCCGATGTCGGACCTGAACATGGTGAGCGACCTGGCCGAGGGCCTGCTGGCCGGCTCGGGAGCGGCAGTGAGAATCACCGACGGCCTCACCCCGGCCAACGAAATCCTCTGCGGCGTGGCGCCGGTTCTCTGCCAGCTCCTGAACGGCTCCCTGGCCGTCGGGACCCTGACGATTCCGGCCGGCGACGTGTTCCAGATCGCCTACAACGTCGTCGCCGTCGGGCTCGACCGGGCCTGCTCCAGCGTCATAAACAAAGTCATCGGCAGCGTCCCGCTGGGCTCAGGACTGCCCCTCCTCTCCAAGATCACGGTCTGCGACGTGGCGCTGGGCCTCGAGGACTGGTGGTCCTATGTATCGCGCGACCTCGGCCCACAGTCCACGGCCAGCGTCAACGTGGCCAACGGCAACCTCGTCGTGCAGGCCGTCGACACCACCCCGGTCCAGGCCCATGGCCGCCTCGACTACACCCTGGGGCGCACCTACAACAGCGCCGATACCACGCTCGTGACCCTTCCCAATACCTTCGGTGCCGGCTGGACCTTGAACATCGCCCAGACCGGCGACCTGGCCGGCCTGGGCTTCAGCTCCGGTGGCATCTACGTGCCCTCAGTCGAGGCCCTGCTCGGCACCGCGCTCAACCCCCTCGGCGTCACCTTCGTCGACCGCGACGGGACCCGCCACGTCTTCCAGACCAAGGCCCTCTCGGCCACGCTGCCGGTGCTGGGAGTGGTAGCCGGCGAGGCGCCCCCCCTGGTCTCCGGCGCCCTGGCCACCCTGGTGCCCAACGCCCTGTCCCTCGACGTGGCCTCGTTCACCAACCTGTGCATCGACCAGACGTTCACGTCCCCCGCCGGCGTGCACATCGGCCTTTCGCGCTACATCGCGGTCAGGGCTCTCGCTGGTGCCTCCAACCCCTGTGAGCCCACGGCGCGGGATCCCCAGACGGATCCCGTGATCGTTGGCTTCGTGGCCGAGCGGCCCGATCGACTGCGCTATGAATTCTCCGCCAGCGGCCAGCTACTGGACATGGTCGATCCCAACGGCGTGGACCTCCGCTACACCTACGACGCCCAAGACCGGATCAGCACCATCCATGAGCCCCGCTCGTGCGCCGATCCCGCCACACCCACCTGCCGGGCCTTCCGCTTCACCTACCCCTCCGACACCGAGACCCACGTCGTCGATCCTGCCGGGCGGCTCACGAAGTACATCTTCGATTCCGCGCTCCTGACCAAGCACCTGTTGGAAGTCCAGAGCCCGGACGGCACCTCGGTCTTCTACACCTACCAGGGCGTCGCCGGTGCCAGCTGCCCCAATGCCTCACCGGGCCAGCTGTGCTCGGTGACCGATCCTCGCGACGGACGAACCGAGTTCTCCTACGTGGGGGCCCTGCTGGGCCCGGCCCGGCTGGGCACCATCCGCGACCGCCGGGGCTCGGACACCATCTTCACCTATCCGGGCGTCATCGGTGCGCCGGACGTGACCACCGCCGACCAGGCCGGGCACCGCCAGCAGTTCGGGTCCATCGATGCCACCGGACGGGTCGGCAGCATGGCGGAGGGCTCCACCACCGACCCACCCCTCCGTGAGGCGCTCTACACCTGGGACACCCCGGCGGCCCCCTGCCGTCAACCCGACCCGGTGGTGGACAACAACCTGTGCCGGCTCGTGCGCGACGCCAAGGCCCAGCCGGGCTATGCCACCAACGAGGACACCAGCTTCGTCTACAACGCCGAGGGCCAGGTGCTGTCGACCCGCCAGGTCACGGCTCCAGCCGACGTGGTCACCACCTACGGCTACCGGGCCCAGTACGTCCAGGTGGGGGGCACCGTCGCCACCTTCGAGGACACCGTGGCCGGCAACGGGGTGGTCACCTCGACCGGCCCGGCCGGCGGGCGCGCTGGCGCCGCCACCCTCTTCGCCATCTCCGACCGCACCCAGCTCCTTCCCCCTCGGGGCAACGCCGCCGGTGGCGGCTTCGCCCCATTCCTGACCACCTACAAGCTCGACAACAACACCTCGGTCACGCCCAACGCCGTCCCCGCCGGCCCGACGTGCGCCGACCCGGGGTCGCCGTCGGCCAACACCGGCAACCTCTGCGAGGTCGTCGAGCCGGCCTTCGACGGATCAAGCCCGACGGTGACCCGATTCACCTACGACGTCTTCGGTCAGCGGGCCACGATGACCACGCCCAAGGCCATAGCCGAGACCCCCGCCGGCACGACGCCGCCATCCTTCTCCTACAGCTACTTCACCGATGCCGACCTGGCCACCGACGATGCAGGGGCGACCTCCGCCGGCGGCTGGCTCAAAGCCATCACCGACCCGACGGGTGCCTTCGTGGCCTTCGGCTACGACCGGGCCGGCAATGTGACCCGCACCTACGACCGCAACGCCACCGAGGGACAAGGCCTTGGCGAGTTCGCTCCCGGAGGCGGGCCCGCCGGGCTGGCCTCGGCGCAATTCGACTACTTCTTCGACGTCAACGGCGGCCTCATCCGCAGCAACGGCGCCACCTCCCCCGGGCCGTGGCGCTACCTCGTCGCCGCGACCGATCCGGTCGGCAACCGCACCTCCTACACCCTGGACAACAACGGCAATGCCGAGGCGATCCGGCCGCCCCGCGGCAACGCAGCCGGCGACGCGAGCTTCGACATCACCCAAGAGTTCGATGACGGCGACAACCTGACCAGCCGGTCAACGCCCGCCGAGCGGGCGGCCAACAAGACCACCGAGTACCGATACGACCCCTTCGGAAACATGACGTCGGTGACCGACCCCAACGGCGCGGTGCGCACCTTCGCCTACGACCCGGTCAACCGCCGCACCGAGGAGGCGTTCAGCCGGGGCCCATGGCCGGCCGACACCTCGACCGTTCCCCCCGCGTGCCGCCAGTCGGGCGCCGGTGACGCCCCCATGCCGGCCGGGCGTATCCGCTGTGCCACCTATCACTTCTACGACGGGGTCGACAACCGCTGGGCCGTGGCCGACGCCAACGGCCAGGGCTTCTACTTCGCCGCCGACGGCGTCCACCGCACCTACATGACCGCATCGCCCCGCAACGACGGCTCGCTCAGCTTCGTGTACTCCATGACCGTCTTCGACACCGCCGGCAATCCGATCGACGTGTGCACTCCCCGTCTCTACACCGAGGGCGGCATCGCCGCGGGAACCTGTCCCGCCTCGCCCGCCTACGGGGTGCACAACGTCTACGACGTGGCCGGGCGTCTGCAAAGTGAGACCACACAGCGCTACGCCGGCTACCCGGCGTCCACCACGTCCTACTCCTACGACGCCGACGGCAACATCGCCGCGATCACCGACGCCAACGAGCACACCACCACCTACTCCCACGACCTGCTCGATCGGCGCATCGCGGCCTCGATCCCGCGGGACGCGGCCACGACCAACACCACCCAGTGGAACCACGACAGGGCCGGCAACGTGACCGCGCTGATCAGCCCCGGCGATGGAACCCCGGCTGGCCGCCAGGTGACCGCCTACTCCTACGACGCCGCCAACCGGCTCCTCGACACCGTGGTCGGAGCCGATGACGTCGACGCTGTGGCCGCCGGGCTGGTCGATGCCGCGGGGACCAAGAACGTGCGGAGCCGGGCTCTCTATGACGCCGACTCCAATGTGGTGGCCCGTTTCGACCCCCGGGCCTTCGCCACCTCCACGACCGCGCCCGATGCCCGGTTCATGACGCGGACCGACTACGACGCCAACGGGCGCCCGGTGGCCACCTACGTCCCCCGCTACGACGGCACCAGCCCCGCCAACCCCGCCTCCAACCTCAGCTTCTCCAGCCCCGACGGCGGGACCGACGTCCAGGCGTCGCAGTGCCAGCCGGTGGCGGGCGGCGCCGGCGTCGTCCCCGCCTACCCCGGCGCGGTCGGGGTCTGCGTTACCACCACGAGCTATGACCCCGCCGGCCAGGCCACCCGCGTCACCCTGCCCACCAAAGGGTCGAACCGCTACCTGGGCTACACATACACCGACGACGGGCTCCTGGCCTCCATCGACGCCCCCTCGCCAGCTGCCGAGGGCTCCAGGGTGAGCGCCGCGTCCTACCTCTACGACGGCGTGGGCCGCCCGGTCAAGAGCACCGACGCCCTGGGCCACCAGCAGACCACCGCCTACTTCTCCGACGGCCTCACGGCCAAGACCACCGGCCAGCCCGCCACCCAGAGCGACTTCACGGTGGCCACCCACGTCAGCACCTTCGCCTATGACGCCGCCGCCAACCTGACCAAGACCACCGACCCGGTCGGCAACGCCACCGTCAACACCTACTGGAACGACGACCTGCCCCTGGCCAACATCGACCCCGCCGGAAACGCCACCGTCTACATCTACGACCGCGTCGGCAACCCCACGGCGGTGTACTCGCCCTCGGCCTGGGCCCATGACGCCACCAACCCCTCGGGCACGCCCACCGTCAACACCTTTACCTTCGACAACCTGTTGGAAGCCTCGGTGGCCCCGGTCTCCGGAGACGGCACCATTACCCGCCGGAGCACCTACGGCTACGACCCGGGGGGGCGCAAGACCACGCACACGGTGGCCACCCTCACCGGCGGGAGCGCCGCTGCCGGGCGGACCCAGACGTTCTCCTACGGGGCCAACGGCCGCTTGCTGGGCGAGACGGCCACCAATCCCGGCGCCCAGTCCTCGGCAGCGGGCCGCTTCGGCTACGACGCCGCCGGCAACCGCACCACGGTGGAGGCGGGCACGGTCAACTCCGCCAGCTTCACCGCCGCCTCCACCCTCAGGGGGACCTACTACCTCGACGGCGCCCCCCGCAGCGTCAACGACGGGACCCACACCACCGGCTACGCCTACGACGGCGCCGGCCAGCTCACCGGCCGGGCCCACGTGGTCAACGGCGGCGCCACCACGGCCACGGCCATAGGGCGGGGCGACGCCGGCCTGCCAACCGCCATGGTCTCCGACGTGGTGGGCGGTGGGCGCACCACCTGGTCCTACGACGCCGCCGGGCGGCCGAGCACCGAGGACTCGCCCAACGGCCAACGCGTGACCAGGACGTACTACGACGACGACACCCTGAACCGCCTGGTCCTGACCCAGTCGGGCGGGGCCCACATCGCCATCTGGGGCTACCAGTACGACAACAACGGGCGCATCAAGGCTCGCTCCAGCACGGGCATGGCCGCAGGCGGCGGTGCCGGTGTCCCGCGAGGCACGACCTACGCCTACGACCCCGCCGGAAGATTGTCGACGGTGGCCGACAGCTCGGGAACGAGGTCCCTCGGCTGGGACCACAACTCCAACCGCACCTCCTACGGCGGCGCGGCGTTCACCTACAACGCCGACAACAGCCTGGCCACCGGGGTCGACCCCACCAACGCCAACCAGGTGCCCCGGCCCCACGCCTATGACTCCAGCGGGCGACTCACCGACGACGGCTGCACCGCCTACAACTACGACGGCCTCGACCGCATGACCTCGGCCACACCCTTCGGAGCCCAGCGCGCGGTCTACGGCTGCCCGGGGCTGGTGTCGCTGCCCTCGGCGTATGAGCACGATGGCCTGGACCGTCAGCGCTCCGTGGGGGTGGCCACCAACGCCGTCCACTACGACGGCTGGAGTTCCGAAGTGGCCGTCCAGTCGGCGCTAGGCGTGCCCGATGTCAACTACGAGCTCGACGCCGACGCCAACCCCAGAGCCGTCAAGTACGCAGGGATGGCGGCCAGCACGGCGCGCTACCTCACCGACGACGGCCAAGGCAACGTCTCCACCGTGACCAACGCCTCGGCCGTGCCCATCTGCACCGCCCGGTTCGACCCGTTCGGCACTCCCCTCGATCGGGGCGCCGACCCAGTCTGTGCCACCGGTTCGAGCCAGGCCACCGCCTCCAGCCCGGCCATCGACATCTTCTACCGCGGGGCCAGGAGGGATCGCGTCACCGGGGACTACCAGTTCGGGTCCCGCACCTATGACCCCACCAAGGGCGCCTTCCTCACCCCCGACTTTTACCGCACCTCCCATTCGGACGCCGACCTGTCGGTGGTCGTCGACCCCCTGACCCAGAACCGCTACTCCTATGTCAACGGCGACCCCCTCAACCGCACCGACCCTGATGGCCACGGTGTGTGCTTCATGGGGCGGGGGATCGGCTGTGAGGGCAAGGACGACCGCAACGAAGCGTGTGTGTTCGGCGTCGGGCTCGGTTGTGACAAGGGCGAGGATGAAGCCTCGAAGGTGGCCGAGGCGGTCGGCGAGGCGCTCGGCGAGGCGGCCATCGAAGTCAAGGACGCGGTTGTGGAGAGCCCCGTCGTGGAGGCGGCGACCGATGTCGGCGAGTTCGCCTTGCGGAATCGGGACGTGATCCTCGCCGCGGGCGCCACTGTGGCCTGCGGGGCTGCCGCGGCAGGTACGGCGGGGTTCGCGGCTGCTGCCTGCGGTCCCCTGGTCGCCGCGTCGTTGGCGAACGCCGCCGGAACGTCAGCGGTCAACAACGGCCTCCTTCCCGGTGGGGCGAGAGCCGACTTCGGGGGCTTCACCCGCGACCTGACGATCGAAGGGGGCACGTCCCTAGCGGTCGCGGGCGCCGGCAAGCTGGCAGGCACAGCACTGCGCCGGGCCGCCCCGGTAGTGCGTCGGGCTTGGTCGAGAGCCGACGACGTTGTACCTTCAGCCCCAAACACGGCAGACGTCGGCCTGTCGACTCGTGGGCTCCGACCGGCGCCTGGCACCCGCGTCCGTCCGGAGGGCGTTCCGGAGGGGTGGCGCATCGAGGGCACACGTTCGGCCGGCGGAACGAGGTACTACGACCCGACCAATCCCGGAAACTCGGTGCGGGTCATGCAAGGGAACCCGAACAGCCCGTACCCGACGTCGCAGTCGCCGTACGTCCGGTGGCAGCGAGACGGACACGCCCTCGACGCTTTCGGAAACAAGCTGCCGACGCCGAAGCACCCGGACGCACACATTCCGCTCCAGGACTTCAGATTCCTACCGGAGCTGTTCGGATGAGACGCGTCATCGACGAGCTGGTGGAGGATGCGCTGCGCGAGTTGGCCGACGAGTCGTGCCAGCGAGAGCTGTGGATGGCGGCTTCCGGTCCCGAGGTCTCGTCGTTCACCGAATGCCAGAGCAGGCTGTTGGACGACAGCGGCCTCGGCTCCGCATTGGATTCGCCGGATGTTGTGTATGACCAACGAATCGACGAGCGGCTGCGCGACCTTGCCCGAGTGCTCGCAGGAATCGACGATTCGCGCTCTCCACAGGCCATCCTCGACGACCCTCAGCTAGGCCGAGCGCGAACGATCGCATCCGCTCTCCTCCAGGACTTGAGGCGCTTCGGCTCCGACGATGCCTAAGTCCGTGGTCCGTCGAGTCGTAGCGCGGTATGTGGAAGGGCGCGCGCCTTGACTAAGGGTCCGCCACAAGTTAGAACGCGCGGAGTAGTGTCGTGGTGTGCAGGCGACCGATGAGGAGCTCCAAGCGGTGGTGATGTCGCACCTGAACGAGCTGCAGCGTCGAGTGGTCGCCGGCGCGATGGCGGAGGCGTTGGGCCGAGGCGGCAAGACGGCGGTGGCCAAGGCCTCCGGGCTGTCCCGCAACACGGTGA
>JBOGHR010000539.1:0-4132 GCA_050744905.1 Acidimicrobiales bacterium | reverse complement strand
GGATCGCTCGCCTCGGCGTCGTCTTTTCCGGGGGCGGTCCTCCCGCGGGGGGGAGATCAGCGAGCGGCGAAGATGCGGTACACCCGCGGCGCGGCTGAGGGACACGACGTAGACGGCGCCGTCGGGGCCGGGAAGTCGCGGCCGACGAGGAGGGGGTTCGCTCTCGGTGCCGTCGTGCTTGGCGACGTTGTCGGCGTCCCGGTCCTCGAGCCGGGGGTCGTCGGCGCATGTCACATGATGGCCGACGCCGGTGCCGCTCGGTGCCTGCCGTATCGCCCCGCCGCCGGACCAGCGCGCCGCATCCTTTGTCGGGCGCCGCCCGGCGGGACGCCTCCTCATCCGCCCACGTTGACCGCCCGGGCGGCATGTTCTCTACGCTGGCGAGCATGGTGACGCCTGGGTTCGGGAGGGTGACCGACAACGACGGATGCACCTTGGTCACGGTCATCGACAGCATCGACGTCGCCACGGCCTCCATGCTCCGAGAGCGTCTCTTGGACCTCTACGAGCAGGGCAAGCGCGACGTCGTGATCGACCTGACCGGCGTGGATCTCATCGACTCGAGCGGACTGGGGGTCCTGGTGGCGGCGTTGAAGCGCTATCGGGACGCCGACGGCAACGTGCGGCTTCGCTCGCCCGGCCGCCAGGTCAGGAAGGTGCTCGAGACCACCGGGCTGTCACGCGTGTTCGACATCGTGCCCTGACCGGGGCTGGCCCCGCGCACAGGAGCCCCCGGTCGGACCGCGCGCTGCCGTATCCAGGGGAGGGGTCCTCCATGATGACAGGGACCCCGCAACGGTCGAACGCGGGAGTCGCCAGGAGGCTGTGCAATTGGCCCGTCGGGTGAGGGAGCCACCGATCGCCGTCTCGAACCACACCACCCTGCTGTCGTCGCCGGTGTCGACGCCCCAGGAGCCGGCGAGGTTGCCGACCAGCCCCGACCCTCTGCCCGACGTGGCGTGCAAGGGGCGTGGCCAGCCTCGGTTCGGCACCGCCTTCGTCCCGCGCCTGGCGCGGCTCGCCGCCGACCCATCCGCCGTCCCACCCGGCGGAGGTCTTCCAGCGTCAAGCAATGCACGGACCCGGCGCGAAGTGACTGCTCCTTGGGACCGTCAGGGTGAGCGGAGCGCTGGGAAGGTCGAGGTAGTCGGCCACCGCGTGATCGAGACGGGTGAGCAGGGAGACCTTCTCCACACAAGCGTCGGCACCCAGGGAATGGCTGCGGTCGACGACATCACCAGCGTCGAAGGCGGTGACGACCACCAACCGGGCCTCAGGTAGCAGCGCGCGCAGTTCTGTGAGCACGGAGAAGCCACTGCGTCTCGGCATGAGGGCGTCGACCAGGACGAGGCCTGCCGGCGGCGGGCAGCGACGGCCAGGCACTCGTCCCCGTCGGCGGCCTCCTCGACGCTGGCGCCGGCGGCCTCGAACCCGCCCGGTAGGCACTGCGGGTCCCGGCGTAGTCGGCGCTCAACAACGCGAACCGTGGCTCGTCGGTGAGGATCGTGGCCGCTCCCGACCCTGCCGAAGGGTGCCGCCCGGGGTGCCGGGACGGCTACGAGCGCCTCCTCGACGTCCTCGGGCGCCTGCGGCCGGCCGAGGAAGTAGCCCTGCGCGAACGCACAACCGAGCGCGTGCAGCGCTGACAGCTGGTCGAAGGTCTCGACCCCTTCCGCCTATCGGCGCCGTGCGCCTGGCCCGGCCGGTCGCCGACATCGAGCGATCGGCGTCTGGTGACGGGTACTGGCTGGCTGGTGGCCGCTGACGGCGGCGTTCTCGCCTTCGAGGACGCGCCTTCCGGGGTTCTCCGGAGGGATGCTCCTGTCGCGGCCGGTCGTCGCAATGAGCCGCGCGGGTGTCGGGGCCTACCAACTGGTCGCGTCGAACGGGGGGTGTCACGGCGGCGGCGCCCGGTGCGCCGGCCGGGCGTGACCCGTGGCCGGGCGCGTCCCACCCCGAGCGCGGCCCCGACGAAGCCGTCTCAGGCTTCGACGAAGAGTCGCTCGAGGTCGTCCGCCAGCGCCCGAGCCCACAGGTGCCCGAGACCTGGCCACAGCGTGGCATCCACCAGGTGGACCCGGCCCGCCTTCACCGCAGGAATCGACAGGAACAGCGGTGTGGCGGCCACCTCGTCGTACAGGCGCGCGGGATGTCGTCGTTGCCCACGGGCACGACCAGCCGGTCGGCGTCGATCTCGGGAAGCCGATCGAGGCTTTCCTTGTTCGCGCTCTGGTCGGGGCCGATCACGGTCAGCCCCATGCGGCGCATGAGCTCGGCGGTGTCCTCGTTCTGGCCGCGGTAGCTGAACGTGCCCGCCTCGTAGAACTCGATCCGGGCCACGCTGGTGGCCGGCTTGCCCTCCCGGCGCGCCGCGAGATCCTCGAGGCGCGCCTCGAACTCGGCCACCAGCTTCTCGCCCTGGGCTCGCCGGCCGACGGTGTCGCACACACTGAGGAACAGCTGATCCCAGGACCTCGTGGCCTGGCTTCGGTCGAACCCGGGCCCGGCGGTGGCGGCGCTCTCGCCCAGGCCGACGTAGGGAGCGACCTTGCGGATCTCGTCGAACGACGGCTCCTCGGTGACCCAGCTCCAGCCGACGATGAGGTCCGGTCGGGCGGCGACGAGCTCCTCGGGGGTCGGTGGGATGTTCTCGGTGATGGTGACAGTCTCGTCGAGCTCGACCCATGGCCCGGCGAAGGTGGTGGTCAGCACGGGCATGACGCCGACCGCCACCATGTCGGTCTCGAACGAGCCGATGGCGGCCACGACCCGCTTGGGGTCGGCGGGGACGTCGACGTTGCCGCTGTCGGCGCGGACGGAGCGGGTGGCGTCGCCGCCGGTGCTGCCCCCGGCCGCCTCGTCGCTGCCCTCGCCGCAGGCGGCGAGGAGGCCCGCCGCCGCCATCATCCCGAGGAACTCCGTCCGGGTGATCGAGTCGACGACATCGGGGAGCGGACATCCTCGGCCGGCCGTGGTGGTGGTGGCGGTCATGTCTCCTCCGGGTGGTTGGTGGGGCGGCGGCCGTTGCCGGTCACCGCGTGGTCGGCGTCGAGCGGGTGGGGCACGGCGCGGGCGCGGGGGATCACCAGCGGGGTGCCGCACTCGGGGTCGGGGATGACCCGCACGGCCAGGCCGAAGACCGCCTCGACGAGGTCGGCGGTCACGACCTCGGCCGGTCGGCCGGAGGCGACGATGGAACCGTCGCGCATGGCGATGAGGTGGTGGGCGTAGCGGCAGGCCTGGTTGAGGTCGTGGAGGACGAGCACGATCGTTCGGCCCTCGGCGACGTTGAGCTCGGCCAGCAGGTCGAGCACCTCCACCTGGTGGGCAAGGTCGAGGAAGGTGGTGGGCTCGTCCAGCAGCATCAGGGGAGTCCCCTGGGCGAGCGCCATGGCGATCCACGCCCGCTGGCGCTGCCCACCCGACAGGTCGTCGACGGGACGCGCCGACAACGACAACGTGCCGGTCGCCTCGAGTGCGCCGACCACGGCCGCCTCGTCGGCCGGCGACCACTGGGTGAACCACCCCTGGTGGGGGGCGCGTCCGCGGGCGACGAGATCGGCGACGCTGAGGCCCTCGGGGGCGACCGGTTGCTGGGGCAGGATGCCCAGCCGCCGGGCCACCTCCTTGGTGGCCAGCCGCTGGATGTCGTGGCCGTCGAGGTGCACGGCGCCGGCCTTGGGTTTGAGCAGGCGGGCCAGGGCGCGCAGGAGGGTGGACTTGCCGCAGGCGTTGGCCCCGACGATCACGGTGATCTTCCCGGGCGGGATCGCCACGGACAGGTCGGAGACGACCTCGGTGTGGTCGTAGGCGAGGCGGAGGTGCTCTCCGCGCAGGCGCGCCTGCGCCGGCGTCATCCGCCGGATCCGATCCGGTTGGCCCGGGCCAGCAGCCACAGCAGGTAGGGGGCCCCGATGATGCCGGTGACCACTCCGACGGGCAGCTCCGTGGGTGCGAACGCCCGGCGGGCGGCGAGATCGGCGAGCAGGACCAGGGCGGCGCCCACGAGCGCCGAGGGGACGAGGGTGGCGCCGGCGGCACGGACGAGCCGCCGGGCGATCTGGGGGGCGACGAGGGCCACGAACGCGATCGGCCCGGCCGATGCGGTGGCGACGGCCGCCAGCCCCACGCC
>JBOGHR010000538.1:0-1900 GCA_050744905.1 Acidimicrobiales bacterium | reverse complement strand
GCGCCGGAGTGGTCTCCGGCGTCCCCGTCGACCACCCCGGCGGCGCCCGCCGCCGGGCCGCCCACCCCCAGGCGGCCCTTGATCACCTTGAGGGGCAGGAAGTGCTCACGCTGCTGGCGGAGGATCCAGCGCAGGCGGTCGACGTCGGGCTCGTAGAACTTGCGGTAGCCCGACGCCGTGCGCTCCGGGTCGAGCAGGCCCTGGCTCTCCAGGAAGCGGATCTTGGAGATGGTCACGTCCGGGAACTCGTCCTTGAGCAGCGACAGGACCTCCCCGATGGACAGGTA
Organism: Acidimicrobiales bacterium; assembly: GCA_050744905.1. Taxonomy (GTDB): domain Bacteria; phylum Actinomycetota; class Acidimicrobiia; order Acidimicrobiales; genus DATLFN01. The sequence goes on along the minus strand of JBOGHR010000538.1, from coordinate 1,613 downwards.
GGGCCGTTCCGCCACTCGCCTCACGCCTCGCCGGAGGCGAGGAAGACGAGCTTGAACTTCCCGATCTGGACCTCGTCGCCGTGGTTCAGCGGCGCCTCCTCGAGGCGCTCGCGGTTGAGGTAGGTGCCGTTGAGGCTGCCCACGTCGCGCACGACGTAGCCGGACCCCTGGCGGACGAACTCGGCGTGGCGCCGGGACACGGTGATGTCGTCGAGGAAGATCTCGCTGTCCGGGTGGCGACCGGCCCGGGTCACGTCGGCCTCCAGCATGAACTTCGACCCGGCGTTGGGGCCCCTCTTGACCACCAGGAGGCCGACGCCCTCGGGCAGGCCCTCCAGGCTGACGCCGATCTCGTCCTCCCCCGTCTCCCCCGGCGCCTCGTTGGTGAAGACGATCGTGGTCTCCTCGCCCGGCGGCGCGAGGACGCCGCCGCACGAGGAGCAGAAGTTGGACCCGGCCGGGTTCCGGTGGCCGCACCGGTTGCAGAACACGCCGTCCACGCTATTCCGATCCCGCTCCGCCGGAGATCAGCGAGGCGTAGGCGCCGGCGTCGAGCAGCCCCTCGAACGCCGTGGGGTCCGACGGCTGGATGACGCAGATCCAACCCTCGCCGTAGGGGTCGTCGTTGACGCTCTGGGGGGCGTCCTCCAGGGCGGTGTTGACCTCGACCACCTCACCGGCGACGGGGGCGTAGATGTCCGAGACCGACTTGGTCGACTCCACCTCGCTGAACGAGTCGCCCGCCTCCACGGCGGCGCCGACCTCGGGGAGCTGGACGAACACGACGTCGCCGAGGGCGTCCTGCGCGTAGTCGGTGATCCCCATGCGGACCTTGCCGTCCTCCAACCGGGCCCACTCGTGGTCGGCGGTGTAGCGCAGCTCGGGCGGCACGTTCATCAGCGAGCGGACCTCCAACGCGGCCGTGCCCCGTGCGGGGCCTCTCAGGAGGCGGACCCTACCGGACGCGCCACCCGGAAGGCCGGGGGCCGGGCCAGCGGCGGCACGTCGATGTTGGCTGTCCGCGAGACCTCGGCGCGCACCCCCCGCAGGGCGCCCAGGGTGTCGAGCACGCCGCCGGGGATCTTGAGGCCGCCCTCCAGGGTGGTGGGCTGGCCGATGGCGGCGATGCGGTAGGGCCTCGACAGCACCGCCCCGTCCAGGAGGACCTCCCCGTCGCGCTCGGAGAACGCCGAGGCCACTCCGACCCGCCGGTCGTTGACGGCCAGCGCCTCCGCCCCGGCGTCGCGCAGCTCCTGGACGGCGTCGATCAGGGTGTCGTAGGTGACCGACCGGTCGGGGTCCTCGATGCTCAGCACGAGCCCGGGCCCGGTGACGGGCACCGTGCCGGCCAGGACGGCGAGGGCCTGGAGCTGCTGGTCGGCGGCCCGCTCGGCCGAGTCGGCCTGGCGGCTGCTGGCCCGCAGGTCGGCCAGCTGGAGCTTGAGGTCGCTGATCTCGTCCCGGAGGGCGTCCGCCTCGGCGGTGAGGCTGGCCAGGATGCGGGCCAGGTTCTCCTCGCTCTCCGCCTCCAGGCGCTGGCTGAACCGCTCCGTCGTGCCCAGCTGGCCCACCAGCAGGAACCCCACCACCCCGGTGGCGGCCACCACCAGCAC
>JBOGHR010000537.1:0-10738 GCA_050744905.1 Acidimicrobiales bacterium | reverse complement strand
GGTCGGCGGAGGCCGACGGGCTCGGGGTCGCCGCGGCGGCCGGCTCCGGCGAGGGGCTCGGCGTGGGCTCCGGTTGCGGCGCCGGCGCGGCCGGAGCAGGCGTCCCAGTGGTGGTGAAGATGGCGTTGGAGACGCGGGCCGAGGGATCGGCGGGCTGGTAGACGGACACGATGTGCGCCCGCCCGGGCTCGGCGGCGGCCGGGATGGTCACCGGCACGGGGCCGAAACTGCCATCGGGGTTGACGAGAGCGGTGGCGAGGAGCGTTCCACTGGATCCGCCCCACTTGATGACGACCTCGCCGAACTCGGGGGCGAACAGCGACCCGGACACTTGGGCCACCGTCCCCGCCTCACCACGGGCCGGCTCGATCTGCGCCGTCGCCCGGGGTGTGCACGCGAACGCGGGGACGATCGCAAGGAGCGCGACGGCCGCCAGCGTGGCGGCGGCGATGCTCGCCTTCAGGACCCCGACCGGCCGGCTCCCGTCCATCGTCCCTCCCGCAACCCGGAACACGCCCTCGGCGTCCCTGAGTGTAGCTGGCGAGAGCGCCGCGGCACAGAGGGAATCTCCGCTCGCCAACGGCTGGGCATGGAGCTAAGTTCGTCGGTATTCCACGGGGCGGGCCTACCGGGAGCGGGGACGGCGGTGCGAGGAGCGCCGCTCCACCTGCCCGCTACGGGCGCCGACGCCCCCCGTTCGGGTCCCCGCCGGGGCGTGGCCCAGAGTCCACCGTGCCCGCCACGGGCGCCGTCCGGAGGTGAGTCAGCGATGAACCGACCTTCCGTAGCGACCCGTCGCCCACGCTCCGTGGGCCGCCATCGACGGCTGGTGTCGGCCGTCGCATTGGGGGCCTCGGTGCTCGCACCGGCGGTCGTGCCAGCCCGGGGGGCGATCGCCCAGTCCACGCCCGCGCAGTCGGCGGCGGACACCGCCCTGCGCGTCGTGGGCCGCAACGACCTGGGGGGCGGCGGCCTGAACGGCGACCTGGCCGTCATCGGCACCACCGTCGTGGTCGGCGCCGGCCTCGTCCCCGACACCGGCGACCACACCGAGCGCTACAACCCGCTCTTCTGCTTCAGCGGGCACAGCGTGAAGATCGTCGACGTCTCCGACCCGCACAACCCGCGGGTGGCGTCAACCATCCCGCTGCCTGCCGGCGTCGCCGCGATCGAGGTGGATGCCCTGGCTGTCGCCACACCGGCCTTCACCGGCGACCTGCTGGCGGTGGCGCTCGACGACGGTCCCTCGCACCAGGGGCCGAGCCCCTGCTCGCCCTCCTCGGCGACGAGCCACCGCGGCGTGGCGTACTACGACATCACCGACCGGGCGGCGCCGGTGCTCCTCGGTCGCTACGAGGCGGACGTCGAGCAGGCGCCACCCGAGGCTCCGCCGTGCGGGCCGCCGTCCGGGACCGCCCGCTGTGCCGTCGGTCAGCACTCCGTCCACCTGGTCCAGCGGGCCGACGGGCGGGTCCTGTCGGTCTCGAGCGAGCCGCTGGCCTCGCACCCGGTCGTCAACAGCCCCAACGGCGATCTGCGCATCGTCGACGTCACCAACCCCCGGGCGCCGACCCTGGTCGGAGCCTGGCCGCCGCTCGGGCAGCGCCCCTCGCCGTTCTCCAACAACGGGTGCCGGCGATTCAGCAACAACCACTCCGTCACCACCGACGACACGGGCACACGCGCCCACGTCGCCTACATGGACGACGGACTGGTCAACCTCGACATCAGCGACCCGGCGGCGGTCAGCGTGATCGGTCAGTGGGACTACCCGGCGGTGCGCGGCGTGGAGGGCAACGCCGCATTCGTGTCGACCGGCGTGGTCGGCGGGCGGCCGCTCGCCGTCGTCTCCGAAGAGGACTTCATCGCGCCTGACAGCGTCTTGCGGATCGACTCGCCACCCGGTCTGGCCGGCGAGAGGTTTGCATGCGAGGCCATGTTCACCGTCTTCGACCCGGAGGACACCGCGGCCGTGTACCGCAGGCCCGGCTCCCAGCTGGCCGGCGACATCGCGTACGTGGGCCGCGGCTGCCCGGCCCGAGGCACCCAGGCCAACCCCATCGCCGCCGACCCGTACCTGGCGAGCGGCGCCGGTCGGATCGTCCTGGTCGACGGCGGCAAGGTCGAGGCCACCCAGCCCGACATCCCGGCCACCAGCTGCCCGTTCGCGGCGCGGGTGCTGCGGGCACAGGCCGAGGGTGCCATCGGCGTCGTGCTCGCCCATCGCTTCGCCGCGCCGTTTCAGGCGTCGGAGTTCGGCATCTCCTCGGGGGGCAACCACACCAACCTCTCCATCCCGCACTTCACCCTCGACCAGGCCGAGGGCGACGCGCTGCGGGCGGGCTTGTGCCCGTCGGTCAGCGGCGGCGCCTGCACCACCGATCCCGTCGCCACGGGAGCCATGATCGACCGCCCGGGCAGGTGGGGAGGCCTGCGCATCCTCGACCTGTCCAACCCGGCGGCGCCGACGGAGATCGGCTCTTACCACACCCCCGGTTCCAGAGCCTTCCCACCGCCCGACCTCGGCATCTACACGGCCGGGCACACGGTCCTCAAGGGGTCGTTGGTGTACGCCGCATGGAACGCCGACGGCCTGCGCGTCCTCGACGTCTCCAACCCGGCGGCGCCCCGAGAGGTCGCGTCGTTCGTCCCGCCCGACACTCCCGACCCCAACGGGTTCCTGCCCGCCAAGGCGCGGGTCGTCGGCGTGGAGGCCATCCCGGGCCACGTCGTCATCAGCGACGAGAACTCCGGCCTCTTCGTGCTCGAGCTCGGCGGCGGTGGCTACTGGATGGCGGCGTCGGACGGAGGGGTGTTCGCCTTCGGCCTGGCGGAGTTCTTCGGCTCCATGGGCGGGACCCGCCTGAACCGGCCGGTCGTCGGCATGGCGCCCACGCCGTCGGGCAGGGGCTACTGGCTGGTGGCGTCGGACGGCGGCGTGTTCGCTTTCGGTGACGCGGCGTTCCTGGAATCCACGGGCGCCATGCGGCTCAACCACCCGATCGTGGCCATGACACCCACGCCGTCGGGCCGGGGCTACTGGCTGGTGGCGTCGGACGGCGGCGTGTTCGCCTTCGGTGACGCGGCGTTCCTGGGATCCACGGGCGCCATCCCGCTGAACTCACCCGTGGTCGGCATGGCTCGGTCGCCGGCCGGCCGCGGCTACTGGCTGGTCGCCGCCGACGGCGGAGTCTTTGCTTTCGGCGACGCCGGGTTCCAGGGCTCGACCGGGTCGATGAGGCTCAACCGCCCCATGGTGGCCATGGCGTCCACAGCGTCGGGCCGGGGCTACTGGCTGGTTGCCGAGGACGGCGGCGTGTTCGCCTTCGGGGAGGCGCCGTTCCTCGGCTCGACCGGCGCCATCCGGCTCAACTCGCCGATGGTCGGGACGCATGCCACTCCGACCGGCCGGGGCTACTGGATGGCCGCCGCCGACGGCGGCGTGTTCGCCTTCGGCGACGCCGCCTTCCTCGGCTCGACCGGCGCCGTCCGCCTGAACGCCCCGATGGTGTCGCTGGGCGTCTTCCCGAGATAGCGCTCCCGGGGGCGGTCTCCGCTCTGCGCCGAGCGGGGACTTCAAGGCCCCGCAGGTCGGCATTGCCCACGAAGTCGTAGGCGCCGGCGCAGAAGGTGTTGGGCGATGACCACCCGCTCGATCTGGTTGGTGCCCTCCGGGGCGCGAATCGCAGGTTGCGATGGGTCAGAACGCGGGCCGGGTGACTTCATGTACGGTGACCGAAGGGCCCGGTGTCCGAGCCGGGCCCGTGAAGCGCAACCATCGGGCCCCCGTGCGAAGCGCATCCTGGAGTGAGTCGGGAGCCCCAGTGGCGAACGCAGGCGTGCCTCACGACGGTCGGATCTGACGTGCCCGGTTCGCGGCTGCTGCAGATCCTGGAGTTGATGCGCGCCGCCGGTCACGGCGAACCCGGGACGGCACCGCTCTGCACGGTCACCGCGTCCGTGACGGGTCTGACCGGCGCGGGGATCATGCTGATGTCGGGCGACGTCCCCCGCGGCTCCCTGTGCAGCTCCGACGAGGTGAGCGCGCGGATCGAGGACCTCCAGTACACCCTCGGCGAGGGACCCTGCGTCGACGCCTATGCGCAGGACCGGCCGGTGCTCGAACCCGACCTGCGCACCGGCGGGGCGAGCCGATGGATCGCCTTCACGCCGCCGGCGCTCGAGGCGGGCGCCCGGGCGACGTTCGGCTTCCCCCTCCAGGTGGGCGCCGTGCGCCTCGGCGCGCTGAACCTCTACCGCGACCGCCCGGGACCGCTCATCGACGCCCAGCACGGCGACGCCCTGATCCTGGCCGGCGTGATCGCCCGGGCGCTGCTGGCCATGCAGGCGGAGGCGGAGCCGGGGTCCATCCCGGCCGACCTGGAGAAGGGCGCCGACCTTCGCCTGGTGGTCCACCAGGCGGCGGGCATGGTGTCCGTCCAGCTCGGCGTAAGCGTGGCCGAGGCGCTCATCCGCCTCCGGGCCCGGGCCATCGCCGACGACCGGCCGCTCGTGGAGGTGGCGGCCGACGTGGTGGGCCGCCGCCTCCGCTTCGACTGACGTGGCGCCGGCGCCGACACCCCGCCGGTCGACGTACGCTGGGCCCATGCCGACCGGTCGACGCGCCGGGAGGTGGACGGAGGGGAGTGACCCGTGCCCCGTGAAGCATCGCTGGTGCGGACGCTGGTCGAGCTGGCGGACACGCTCGTCGACGACTTCGACGTCATCGAGATGCTGACGGTGCTGGTCGACCGGTGCGTGGAGCTGCTGGACGTCAGCGCGGCCGGCGTCATGCTCGCCGCGCCCGACGGCGACCTGCGGGTGGCGGCGTCGTCCAGCGAGGCGATGCGCGTGGTGGAGCTGTTCGAGATCCAGGCCCAGGAGGGGCCCTGCCCCGACTGCTTCCGCTCCGGCGAGGCGATCGTGAACGGCGACCTGGCGTCCGGCGACGGGCGCTGGCCGGCCTTCGCCCCGGTCGCCCTGGCCGGCGGCTTCGCCTCGGTGCACGCCGTGCCGCTGCGCCTGCGGGGCCACGTGGTCGGCGCCCTCAACCTGTTCGGGAGCGGCCCCGGCGAGCTCGGCGAGGCCGACGTGGTGGCGGCCCGGGCCCTGGCCGACGTCGCCACCATCGCCATCGTCCAGCACCGGGTGGCCGGCGAGGCGCAGGTGCTGGCCGAGCAGCTCACCCACGCGCTGACCAGCCGGGTGGTGATCGAGCAGGCCAAGGGCGTCCTCGCCGAGCGGGTCGGGACCGGGGTGGACGAGGCGTTCTCCCGCCTGCGCGCCTTCGCCCGCCGCAGCAACCGGCGCCTCACCGACGTCGCCCAGTCGCTGATCGACGGATCGCTCGACACCGCCCTCCTCGGACCGCCGTCCACCACGGGCTGAGCCCGGCGGCCCGGTGGGCCACCCGGGTTGTGCGGTGCCGTCCAGGCGACACGGCGTCCGGACCGCGGGCGTCGGGCCGTCCTTCCGAGACCCCGGCGAGCGGCCCGTGCCGTCCGGGCCCGTGGCGTCAGTCGGCCCTCACCCGGCGGCCGTCGGGCAGGTGGCCGTGACCAGTCCGAAATAGCGGTTTCGCCAGGCTGGCGGCCGGTGTAACCTGTGACGAGCACGCTCACGCCGCCCAGACCCCGCGGCTTCTTCCCGGTCGCGAGGAGGCGAGAAGGGGCCGCATGGTCCGCGAGCAGCAGCTGTCCGACGTGCTGAACGAGTTCGCCCGCACCATGCTGACGGACTTCCCCATCCAGGCCATCCTCGACCGCCTGGTCGTGCGCATCGTCGACGTGCTCCCGGTCACGTCGGCCGGGGTGACCCTCATATCGTCGCCGCCCGAGCCGCGCTACGTGGCCGCCTCCGACGAAGCCGCCCTGAGCTTCGAGCAGCTCCAGACCGAGCTGCGGGAGGGCCCCTGCGTGGCCGCCTACGCCTCGGGCGAGGCCGTGGCCGTGCCGGACGTGCGGGCCGACGAGCGGTTCCCGGCGTTCGGGCCGCGCGCCGTCGAGGCGGGGCTCGGCGCCGTGTTCACCTTCCCGCTCCGCCGCGACGGCGACCAGCTGGGGGCGCTCGACCTGTACTGCGACACGCCCGGGCCGCTCGACGCCGACTCGCTCGCCGCCGCCCAGACCCTGGCCGACGTGGCGTCGGCCTACATCCTGAACGCGCAGGCCCGCGTCGACCTGGCGGCTGCCTACGACCAGGCACGGGAGCGTTCGCTGCACGACCCCCTCACGGGACTGGCCAACCGGGCGTTGCTGGCGCAGCGCCTCGAGCACGCGGGGGCGCGAGCGCTGCGGTCGGGGTCGGCGACGGGCGTGCTCTTCGTCGACCTCGACCGCTTCAAGTCCGTCAACGACACGCACGGGCACCGCGCCGGCGACCGTCTCCTGGTGGCCGTGGCCGAACGGCTCGGCGCGCTGGTGCGGCCGAGCGACACCCTCGCCCGCCTGGCCGGCGACGAGTTCGTCGTCCTGTGCGAGGACCTCGACCACCCGTCGCGGGTGGAGGCCCTGGCCGCCCGGATCCACACCGCCCTGTCCGCCCCGTTCTCACTGGGGGACACCGAGGTCGCCGTCACCGCCAGCGTCGGCGTCGCCTTCGCCGGCCGGGCCAACGACATACCCGAGCGCCTCGTCCACGACGCCGACGCCGCCATGTACCAGGCCAAGCGCCGGGGCGGTGGCGGCCATGCGGTCATCGACCTGCGCGAGCGACGGGTGGCCGAGCGCCGCGCCAGCCTGGGCAGCGACCTGCGCCTGGCCCTGGCGCAGGGCGAGCTCCGCCTGGACTACCAGCCCATCGTGGACACCGCCGGCGGGCGGGTCTGCGACGTCGAGGCGCTCCTGCGCTGGGACCACCCGCGCTTCGGCCCGGTCCCTCCGGCGGTGGCCGTGCCGCTGGCCGAGGAGGAGGACCTCATCGGCGGGATCGGCGAGTGGACGCTGCGGCAGGCGTGCGAGGACCGCCGCCGCTGGGGGCGAGACGACCTCGGGGTGTCGGTCAACGTGTCGGCCCGCCAGCTCCTGTCGCACGACTACGCGGCGAGCGTGGAGGCGGTGCTCCGTGCGACGTCCACCGCCGCGCACGTGCTCACCGTCGAGGTCACCGAGGACGCGTTCACCCACGACGGCGAGCGGGCCCTGGTCGTTCTCGACGACCTGCGGGAGCTGGGCGTGGCGGTCGCCTTGGATCACTTCGGGACCCGTTCCGCCTCCCTCGACCATCTCCGCCGCTTCAACGTGGACGCCGTCAAGCTGGACCCGGTCTTCGTCGCCGGCCTGCCCCATGACCGGGCCGGCGCCGCCATCGTGTCCTCCGTCGTCCAGCTGGCGCACCGGCTCGGCATCGACGCCGTGGCGCCCGGCGTGGAGCGAGCGGACCAGCGCAGGGCCGTCGTCGCGCTGGGCTGCGACCGCACCCAGGGGTTCTTCGTGGCACGACCGGCGACGACCGACGGCATCGGTGACCAACTCGCCAAACGGGGCGCCGTCCAGACCGCCACCGCCCCGGCCGCCGGCGGTGGCCGATGACCGTCGCCTTGGTAGGGACCACCACGCCGGGCCCTTCCATCCCGCCTGGTGTCCGCCGCACACCGGGCCCCCAGGGCCCGCGCGCGGTCGCCGGGGCGCGGCCCCCGGGCCGCCGGTGACCCCGGCTTCCGCCAGGTCACGGGCCATGCCCGAGCGGCTGGCGGCGAGGGCGTTCGCCCTCGCCGTCGATCCGGAGGTGTCGCTCGACGCAGCGGGCGAGGTCCTCTCGGAGATGGCCCGGGGCAACGCCGCCGCGCTGGAAAGCGCGCGGCGCCGCGTGGAGGCGCGCCTGTACGAGCGGCCGGCGCGCCTCGCAGAGTCGGCCGCCCTCGGCCTGCGGGCGGCGGTGCTGATCGCCCACCGCCACGAGCCGGAGAAGCCGGTCGAGCAGGCGGGGACGCCGCTATCGGTCGCCGGGTCGTCGGCCAGGAGCACTTGCGATGCCGAGGGTGGGGCCGCCGGCGTCGGCGAGCGGCACGGGCAGCGCGCGACGCCGTCGGTGGCCCGGCTGGACGTGGCGAGCTCGACGAAGCCCGGAGAACGGCGTGTGATGGGTGGCGCGAGGATCCGGTCGGACGGCGCGTGACGGCTGCGAAGCGTCGATGCCACGTTCCGCTACCATCCCGTCATCACGACCTGAGCTGCGGGGATGCGGTAGGGATGAGCGCCGCATCGACCGTGCACGGTGAACCCGGCCGGTGGACAACTCCCTAGCTAGTGCAGCAACCCCTTCGCGATCACGACCCGTTGGATCTGGTTGGTGCCCTCGTAGATCTGGGTGATCTTGGCGTCGCGCATCATGCGCTCGACGGGGAAGTCCCGGGTGTAGCCGTAGCCACCCAGGAGCTGGACGGCATCGGTGGTCACGGCCATGGCGACGTCGGACGCGAAGCACTTGGCCATGGCGCCGGCCATCGACAGGTCCTCGGCCGGGTCGTCCCCGTCGATCAGCGCGCACGCTCGGTAGACCAGCCCCCGGGCCGCCTCGGTGCGCATGGCCATGTCGGCCAGCATGAACTGAAGGCCCTGGAACTCCGCCACCGGGCGGCCGAACTGGCGTCGCTGCTTGACGTACGCCGCCGCCTGGTCGATGGCGCCCTGGGCGATGCCCACCGCCTGGGCCCCGATGGTGGGGCGGCTGCGGTCCAGGGTCGCCATGGCGATGTAGAACCCCTGCCCCTCCTCGCCGATGAGGTGCGACGCCGGCACCGGCACGTCCTCGAGGATCACCTCGCCGGTGGGGCTCCCGCGGACGCCGAGCTTGCTCTCCAGCTTGCCGATGCGCACGCCCCACCCCTTCTCCACGAGGAAGCAGGAGATGCCGCGGTGGCCGGCGCCCGGGTCGGTCTTGGCGAACACCGTGTAGGTGTCGGAGATCCCGGCGTTGGTGATCCAGTACTTGACGCCGCTGAGCACGTAGGAGTCGCCGTCGCGCACGGCGCGGGCGGACATGGACGCCACGTCCGAGCCGGCGTCGGGCTCGGACAGGCAGTACGACGCCTGGATCTCGCCCGAGGCGATGCGGGGCAGGTACGCCTGCTTCAGCTCCTCGCTGCCCCAGTTGATCACCGGGATCATGCCCAGCTTGGAGATCAGCATCATGAGGCTGGTCGAGGCGCACACCCGGGCCAGCTCCTCGATCATGATGGCCTGGGTGACCGAGTCGGCTCCCGCCCCGCCGTACTCGGCCGGCACCCCGAGCGAGGGCAGGTCGAGGGACACGCAGTCGTGGAAGCTGTCCCACGGGAACTCGCCCCGCTCGTCCACGTCGGCCGCCCGGGGGCCGATCCTGTCCTCGCAGAACCGCCGCAGCACGGCCCGGAACTGGCGCTGCTCGTCGGTGAGGAGGGCGGGCTGCACGCCGCCAGTGTGCACCAGGGTCAGGAGTGGGCGGCCAGGTGCTCCACCAGCAGGTCCCCGAGCAGGTCGGGCGCCTCCTCGGGGATCCAGTGGCCGACGCCGGGAAGCGCCACGAAGCGGTAGGGGCCCTCCACGTGGTCGCCGCTCGCCTCGGCCGCCGCCCGCCCCAGGGCGGCGTCGTCCTCGCCCCACACGTACAGCGTGGGCACGGTCACCGGGCGGAGCCGGCCGGTCAGCCCGGCCACGTCGTGCTCCGACAGCGCCCGGTACCAGTTGAGGGCGGCGGTGAGCGCGCCGGGCTGCGATAGGACCTTCACGTACTCGCCGGTGCCGGTGTCGGGGTCCGGGTGGCCGGTGGCGGCGAACACCCGCCGCAGCCCCTCGCCGTCGCCCGCCAGCAGGAGCTGCTCGGCCGCCCCCTCGGCGCGCAGGACGGCGATGTACGCCGACTTGGACGACTGCTCCTCGTCGCCCCCGAGCAAGGCGGCGGCGAAGGCGGCCGGGTGGGGCATGGACACGGCGGTGAGCGTGCGCACCCGCTGGGGGTAGCGGGCGGCGACCAGCCAGGCGACGCCGCCGCCCCAGTCGTGGCCGACCACGTCGAAGCGATGCCCGCCCAGCTCGTCCACCACGGACACGACGTCGGCCACCAGGTGCTCGGCCCGGTAGTGCTCGACGCCGTGGGGCCGGGCGCCCGGGGAGTACCCGCGCTGGTCGAACGCCACCGCCCGGTGGCCGGCGGCGGCCAGGACCGCCATCTGGTGGCGCCACTGGAACGAGCTCTGGGGGAACCCGTGGAGGAGCACCACCAGGCGGCCGTCCCGCGGGCCGGCGGCGTGGGCGGTGAAGGTGAACGGCCCGGCGGGGATCCCGAGGAGGTCGACGCTCACCACCGACGGGCCCTCACTCGAACAGGCTCCGCCAGCTCGACAGCTGGGCGCGGACCTGGGCCGGGGTGAGGCGCAGCGTCGACTCCTTCACCTTGTCGGCCGCGCCGCGCTGCACCCAGTAGTCGTGCGCCGCCCCCTTGAGCTTCGCCGTCCGGAGCTCGAGAAGGTCGGGGGGCGCCTCGCCGAGGTAGCCCCAGAGGGTGTAGGCCAGCTCCAGGTCGTAGACGACGGGGGCCCGGCCGAACATCGACGCCCGCCGCAGGGCCACCGCCAGCGCACCGGCCACGGCGTCGTCGGCGTGCTCGCCCGGCATCAGGCGCAGCTGGTCGACGAAGCGCTCGGCCAGCGCCAGCGCGTAGCCCTGGTCGGGCCCGGGCGACCCGAACCCGCTCCCGGTCGGCGCCCCCGGGCCCGTCAGCTCGGCCGGCCGCCGCTGGGTCCAGCCGCCGTGGGCCGGGA
>JBOGHR010000536.1:0-1729 GCA_050744905.1 Acidimicrobiales bacterium | reverse complement strand
AATTGGCGCTCACGTCGGGGTCGGAACCGGGCGATACCTTCCTGTGACCCCGCAGCCCCCTCCCGCGCCCGACGCCCCGCTCGTCACCTTTCCCGGCGGCGCCCTGCCCGCCCCCGAGAGCCTCCGGCGCCGGCTCCTCATCCGCTCGGTGGCCGTCGCCGCCCTGGTCGTGAACGTCGCCTACATCGCCTGGCGGGCCACGGCCACCGTCGACCTCGGGGTGTGGTGGGTGTCGGTGCCCCTGCTCGTGCTGGAAGCCCACGCCGTGGTGGGCCTGGGCCTGTTCGCCTTCTCGCTGTGGGACGTCGGCTCCCTGCGGCCGGCGCCGCCCCGCCTGTCCACCGACCGGCGGGTCGCCGTGCTCGTGCCCACCTACGACGAGCCCATCGAGGTGCTGCTGCCCACCGTGGCCGCCGCCGTGGCCCTCCAGCCGGCGCACGACACCTGGGTGCTCGACGACGGGGACCGGCCCGCGGTGCGCCGCCTGGCCGAGCGGCTGGGGGCCCGCTACCTGGCTCGCCCGGCCCACGACCACGCCAAGGCGGGGAACATCAACCACGCCCTGGCGTCGATCGACGCCGACCTGGTGGCCGTCCTCGACGCCGACCACGTGGCTGCCCCCGGCTTCCTGGCCAACACCCTGGCCTACTTCGACGACCCCCGGGTGGCGGTGGTGCAGACGCCCCAGGACTTCTACAACCTCGACTCGTTCGAGCACGAGGCCCGGCGCAGCCGGCGGGAGGCCGCCCTCTACAACGAGCAGGCCCTGTTCTACCGGGTCATCCAACCGGGCAAGAACCGCTGGGGCGCCGCCTTCTGGTGCGGCACCGGCGCCGTCGTGCGGATGGCGGCGCTCCGCCAGGTCGGCGGCGTGGCCACCGAGACCGTCACCGAGGACATCCACACCACCATCCGCTTCCACCGCCGGGGCTGGCGCAGCGTGTACCACAACGAGGTCCTGGCCCGGGGTCTGGCCGCCAGCGACGCCTCCCAGTACCGGGCCCAGCGCCTGCGGTGGGGGACGGGCGCCATGCAGGTGCTGCGCACCGAGAGCCCGCTGTGGTGCCGCGGGCTGCGGCTGCGCCAGCGGCTGGCCTACGCCGCCACCCTCCTCGGGTGGTTCGACGCCTGGCGCTCGCTCGGCTACCTGGTCGTGCCCGTCGCCGTGCTGGTGACGGGGGCGGTGCCCATCCGCACCGACCCGCGCCTGTTCGCCGCCGCCTTCGTGACCAGCTTCGCCCTCCAGCGGGCCGCCATCGTGCTGCTCTCGCGCGGCCGGGCGCCGCAGCTGCTGACCTCGGTGTTCGAGCTGGTCCGCATGCCCGCCAACCTGCGGGCGACGCTGACCCTCCTCCGCCGCCGGAAGCGGGCGTTCCAGGTCTCCCCCAAGGGGCGGGTGGGCGACGCCCGCCGCCGGGCCCCGACGCCGGCGCTGCTTTGGACGCTCCTCGCCGCCGGCGTGGCGGCCGGCGCCGTCTTCGTCCTGACCGTGGCCGGGCTGACGCCCATCGACTACGAGGTGCGCTGGGCGGCCTACGGGGCGGCGGGCTGGCTGGTCGTCAACACCGGCCTGCTGGCCGCCGCCATCGCCCGGATCCGGGCCGGGCGCTTCGCCGGCGAGCGCCGGGCCAGCGTCCGCTTCGACGTCGACCTGCCCGGCTCGCTGGCCGGTGCGCCCTGCCGCGTCCGGGACCTCTCGCTGACCGGGGCGCGCGTCGTGGTCCCGGCC
>JBOGHR010000535.1:0-5070 GCA_050744905.1 Acidimicrobiales bacterium | reverse complement strand
GACGAACTCGCCGCCATCCCGCTGCGACGGCACGACTGGCATGGCGAGTGGAACTACACGATCACGCCGCCGCCATCCACGGAGTGAGAGGTTATCCTCCAACTAATTGTGCGGTGCTCCCTAACCGTGTCGAGACGCCCGTCGGCGTAGGAGAGTGTCGTCGTGTGACCGTTGAGGTCGCGCATGGAGACGAGTTGGCCACCGGAGTTGAACACGAAGATGGCCTGTGCTCGTCGCGTGAACGTGTACAGTCCGGGCGACGGCGTGTCCTTGTCGAGGGTTGCCACCACCCACGACGGCGCGCTGTATCCACCGCCGGCGTCGGTGAAGGTGACCTCGCTGCCGTCCTCCTGCCGCACCGTCGCCGCCGTGCCGTCGACCGCCAGGGCCATCCCGTAGGAGAAGCTCCACCCATGGCCCAACGGGCCGTCCGGCACGGTCATCGCCGGGTACGCGTTGTAGGTACGGGTGACGGAGAGCGGCATGCCGCGACCCGGGATAGACAGATCCTCGAACCGGTGCCAGAAGTTCCCCGTGGAGGTCGTGACCGGGTAGGCGGTCCGGTTCGCCTGGGCGCAGGCAAGGTTGGGAGCGGAGGGGTTGGTAGCGCCACCAAGGACGTGGGATGGTCCCACAACAGCACCACCACCACCGGGCCCCGAGGAGCCGTAGGTGATGGAGACGGTGCCGTGGCCGCCCCGCACGCCAGGGGAGTGCGTGACCCCTGTGGCCGCGGGCACGGCGTAGCTGGACCCGCCCCCGCCGCCAGCCTCGGTGCCGTCGCAGTCGGTCCCGCTACCGCCGCCCCCGCCGCCGTACCAGCCGCCGCCGCCGGCACCGCCGTTGTACCCGGCATAGCCGCCGATGCCGAACCCGCCTGAGCCGGCCCACCGGTACCCACCTGCTCCGCCGGCGCTCTGGGTCCCTCCGCCCCCACCGGTGTAGCAGCCGCTGCCGTCCTCGCCCCGCGCTCCTTCCAGCCCACCAGCGTCGCCGCCGGCTCCACCGGCAGTGGTCGGCGCCGCGCTCCCGCCGCCACCCCCCACGACCAGCCGGTCCGAGAGCTGCGTGCCACCCACCCTCATATCGGTGGCACCGCCGCCAGCCACCCCTCCGGGACCGAACCCGAGGGCGCCACCGCCGTTGAACCCGCCGGCGCTGCCTCCGCCTTGGCCGCCGACGAAGATGCTCGCGACCTGCCCTGGCATGACGGGGACCGTCGCCACGACCCGGCCGCCCTGCCCGGGGCTCCACCCTCCACCGGAAGCGCCCTGGGCATCGACGCTCAGAGACCACACCCCGTCGGGAACCGTCCAGGTCTCGACGCCGCCCGTGTACTCGAAGGTTCGCGATCCGCTGCCGCCACCGCTCGGCGGGATCGCTGGCGGGTACGTGATGGTCACGCGTCCGTGGCCGGCGTTCGCGGCCCGTACGAACGCCGTCGAGGTGGCCGATGGAACGGCGTAGCTCGAACCACCACCGCCTCCCGCCGCACTGCCGCTGCAGTCGGTACCGCTGCCGCCACCGCCCCCGCCGTACCAGCCACCGCCGCCACCCGCCCCGGAGTAGCCCCCGTCACCACCCTGGCCGAAGCTTCCTCCCCCAGCCCACTTGTAGCCCCCCGCCGGAGGTCTGGGATCCCCCCTTCCCGCCGGTGAAGCAGCCAGTCCCGTTCGCGCCGTCCTGGCCGACGACGCCACCACCTGCGCCACCCTGGCCGGCGTAGGAGGTCACGCCAGTAGGCGACCCGCCTCCACCTCCTGCCACCACGAGGCGCTCGCCGAGGCTGAACGTGCTCCCCCGCACGTCGGAGGCACCACCGCCAGCAAGCCCGCTGCCGCCCCAGCCCCGTGTTCCACCGCCGTTGTACCCCGCGGTTCCGCCGACGCCCTCACCTCCGGCCCGGACCTCGAGAACCTGCCCTGGCGTCACGGCGAGCGTCGCCGTTGTGCGACCGCCAAAACCGGGGTATATACCGGCGCCTCGGGCGCCGTAAGCATCGATCTGGATGGACGTGACATCCGTCGGAACGGTCCAGCGCTGCGGGGCGCCGGTGTACTCGAAGAGCACCGCACCGGCTGCAGCAGCGGGTGAGGGTGCGATCATCGCTTCGCCGACCGAGAAGAGCGATGCCGAGAGCAAGGCGATGACAGTTGCTCGAGTGACGGCTGGGCGGTGATCGCGGCGACGGCGTTCGAGAAGGACGCGCGCCCGTCCAAGACATTGCCGATCGGCTCCCATTTCCGCCCCCCGCTGTCATTCGCCTGGGGGCATTGCGCCCCGAGGACATGCAGGGAACTATAGCAAGTGTGCTGCACGTAGTGTCCAACTGCGACACGCCGGACAAGGTCGATGAGAGCAGTGACAGTCCCACATGAGGTGGCACATGGCCTGAGTGCGACCTTGGCGAGACGCCCTCCGGTTGGGAGGCACCAACGATTGAGGCCTGCTGAGGGGCGCCCGCCCACGCCCCAGCCGTCAGGCGACGGAGCGCAGGGCGCCGGCCCGGAGCAGCTCCAGGGCCAGGACCAGACCGAGCACCACGGGGGCGCCGATGCCGGCGGCGGCCGGGAGGACCAGCACGTCGTAGCCCGGGCCGGGGCCGCCGTGGCGGCTGGTCAGGGCCAGGACGCGGCCGGCGCGGTCGACCACGTGGAGCCCGGTGGGCCCGTCGGCCTTCACGACCATGACCGGGCGCCCGGCGCTGTCGGCCACCGTGCCGATGTGGGACCGGGACACGGGCTCGCCGGGGGAGAAGGTGAACGCCCGCCGGCCCGGGTGGTCGACCAGGGCGATGCGGGTGCGGCCCAGGTAGGAGCCGCCGACCAGGCTGACCAGCACGGCGCCGGTGGTGGCGTCGCGCACGTCCCAGCAGTGGTCGTGCCACGACGCCTGGGCCACCTCGGCGCCCTCCAGCGTCCAGCGGAACCGGCCGGCGCCGGCCGACAGGCGGTACCGGACGGGGCCCGGCGCGCTGCCCGCCGGCGGGGCGGGGGGAGCGGGCGGGTCCGCGGTCACCTCACGGTGATCGACGGCGGCGGCGGGGCGCTTGAGAGGCGGTTGAGGCGGTCGATCAGCGACCGCAGCCGCCCGAGGCTGATCCGGTCGAAGCGCAGGGCGATGCGGGGCAGGCCGAGGTGGTCGTCGTCGGCCACCTCGGGGGCCAGCGGCGCGGTGGCCTCGATGGTGCCGTCGACGCAGATGTCGGCGAACTCCTCGCCCAGCTCGGCCAGCTCGGCCGCCGTCGGGGCGCAGCGCAGCCGGACCACCAGGCGGTGTCCCACCAGCCGGCGCGAGTGGTAGTTGCGGTAGAAGCCGAGGATCTCGGCGGAGGCGTCGCGGGCGTCGTCGGTGATGCGGTACAGGACCCGGTCCTCGGGCGACACCAGCCCCTTGGAGAGCACCTCGTCGGCCATGAACCGCTCGAAGGCGTGCCAGTAGGTGCCGCCCGGGGTGTCGAGGAGCACGATGGGCGCCGGGTCGGCCTTGCCCGTCTGCGACAGGGTCAGCAGCTCCAGGGCCTCGTCGAGGGTGCCGAAGCCGCCGGGCAGCACCACGAAGCCGTCGGACTCCTTCAGCAGCATGACCTTGCGGGTGAAGAAGTACTTCATGGTGACGAGCTTGGGGTCGCCGGCGATGAACTGGTTGGCGCCCTGCTCGAACGGGAGCCGGATGTTGATGCCGAACGACCGGTCGCGGCCCGCCCCCTCCAGGCCGGCGGCCATGATCCCCGGTCCCGCCCCGGTGATGACCATCCACCCGGCGCCGGCGACGTAGGACGCCGTCTGGCGGGCCTGGGCGTACGCCGGGTCGTCGGGCAGGGTGCGGGCCGAGCCGAACATGGTGATCTTGCGGATGTGGCGGTAGGGGGCGAACACGCGGAACGCCCCCCGCAGCTCCTTGAGGGCGGCGTTGGCGATCTTGACGTCCAGGCGGTCGACGTCGTCGGTGGCCAGCCCCAGGCCGGTGGCGAGGATCTCGAAGAGCTGGTCCCGGTTGGCGGCCGCGCCGACCTCGTCGAGCAGGGCGGTGATGCGCCGGTCGAGGTCGGGGTCGTTGGTGCGTTGCCGGGGCGGGGGATCGGCCATGGGGGCAACGGTCTAGTCGGCCGCGCCGGGCGGGACCGGAGCCGGGCGCCCGGTCAGGCGCGGGCCGACACCCTCCCGTAGAGCGTGGTGCGCTGCTCCAGGCGCCGGCCCAGGGGCTCGACCACCGCCCGGAACCCCTCCTCGTCCATGGCCTGGCCGTGGCTGGCCCCCGCCGCCCGGGAGATGTTCTCGTCCATGAGGGTGCCACCCAGGTCGTTGGCCCCCGCCCGCAGGGCCTGGCGGGCGCCCTCGAGGCCCATCTTCACCCACGACACCTGGATATTGGGGATCACCGGGTGGTAGGCGATGCGGGCCACGGCGTGCACGAGGAGGGCCTCCCGGAACGTCGGGCCGGGGCGGCTGCGGCCCTCGAGGTGCAGCGGGGCGGCCATGTGGACGTAGGGGAGGGGAACGAACTCGGTGAACCCCCCGGTCTCCTTCTGGAGGTCGCGGGTGCGCACCAGGTGGCGGGCCCAGTGGACCGGGTGCTCGACGGAGCCGAACATCATGGTGACGTTGGAGCGCAGGCCCACGGCATGGGCGGTGCGATGGGCCTCCAGCCACTCGTCGGTGCCGACCTTGTCGGGGCAGAGGACGGCCCGCACCTCGTCGTCGAGGATCTCGGCGGCCGTTCCGGGAAGGGTGCGCAGCCCGGCGTCCATCAGCCGCCGGAGGTAGCCGGCCAGCGGCTCGCCCAGCCGGCGCGCCCCCTCGGTGACCTCCAGGGCGGTGAAGCCGTGGATGTGGATGGTGGGCGACGCCGCCCGCACCGCCTCGATCACCGACACGTAGTAGTCGCCGTCGAAGCCGGGGTGGATGCCGCCCTGGAGGCACACCTCGGTGGCGCCCCGGGCCTCGGCCTCCGCCACCCGACGGGAGATCTCGTCGAGGCCCAGCAGGTACGGAGCGCCCCGCAGGTTGAGCGACAGCGGCCCCTTGGAGAAGGCGCAGAACCGGCACTTGAACGTGCAGACGTTGGTGT
>JBOGHR010000534.1:0-2187 GCA_050744905.1 Acidimicrobiales bacterium | reverse complement strand
CGCCACGTTACCGTCCGCCACGCCGTCGTCGGCAGCGCCACCGCCAGTTGCTTGAGGCTCTGGGGGGCGTGCGTCGCGGTGCGGCGCACGCACGTGGGCGGGCGGCCGCGGCCCGTCCATCGCTTCGGAGGCCGCGGCGCCTTGCCCGGCGGCCAGGCCGTCGTCTCCTTCTTCACGCCGACGGCGTAGGCCAGCCCCATCGTCGTGAGCGCCTCGCGAAAGGCGGTCGTGTCGCCGTAGCCGGCATCCGCCACCACCGGGGCGCGCGGCACGCCCTCGGCCTGCACCGTCTGGATCTGGCCGAGCGCGATCTGCCACTTCGGCTGGAACGTGATGGCGTCGGGCACGCCGGCCGCGCGCCGGCGGCGGCGGTCGCCCGCCCAGCTCTCCGGCAGGTAGAGCTGATAGGCGACGGGCAGGCTCACCGCCGCGTTCGCCACCGACACACTCACCGCCACCTGGCAGTTGTCCTGTTTGCCCAGGACGCCACAGTACTGCCGGGCGACGCCCACCGAGTGCTGGCCTTTCTTGGGGAATCCGGTGTCGTCCACGATCCACGCGGCCACGCGGCCATGCCGGGCCATCGGCCCCCGCACCCAGTCGCGCGCGACGCGCAGCATCGCGGCCCCGTCCCAGGGGGCGTCGGCGACAAAATGATGCATCGACTGGTGACGGCGGCGGACATGCCGCGGATCCACGCGCGCCGCCATCGGCTCGATGCTCTTGCGCGCACCGGGCAGGCACAGGCCCGTGACGTAGGCGCGCAGCGGTTCCTGGCGATCCCGGTGGCCCAGCACGGCGGCCAGGCGGGGCATACGTCCAGACTGGCAGCGTACCCCATGAATTCCCTAACTTTTATAACACAGTCGTAGTAGTGAGCTGCTGCGTGGTCCGGGGCTCGGTCTCGAAGGTGGCGATACGGTCGGCGATACCCTCGTTGTAGATCGCCGCGATCGCCGCCGCGTCGGCCGTCGTCGCCAGTCGAGTCTTGAGCGCTCCGCCGGTCATCGGGCCGCCGCCGAGATGACGGAAGGACGCGGGGTACTGCCCCGGCGCAGGACCGACGCTGCTCGACTTCCAGGGTCACGCGCACGTGCGGCTCGACGAGGATCCGGAGCTGGTGTTCCGCTTGCGTCGGGTGACGCATGCCGACCTCCTGGCCTGCGCCACCGCCGGCCTTGTCGCGACCGCCGCCGACCGGCTCTCGGCGGTCTTCGGGATCGACCTCGAGGCCGGACCCGCTCCGCGTGCGTGCCGGTCCTCTCGCCCGTCGACGTCGGGCTGAAATTGGCATCGGGAGCCGCACAGCCTTCGGAGAATGTCGTAGGGTCGCCGACGCTGCCCACCTATGCCGGACGCCTGCCTCGTAAGGCTCCCTAAGGCCCTTGCGCCTCGCCAATGGCTTCAGATCAGCTCAACCGCCCCTTCGGTTGTTGCGGGGCCTGCAATCACTTGCAGCCGAACTATCGATCGCTCGCCTTCAGCTTCGAAATTCAGACCTAGAACCCGTCTTTCCCCTGTCCCCCCCATCTGTTTTGCGGCGGACCGGCCTCGCCGTTACGAGAGGAGTGCCGCGCAGCCGAGATCCTCGAACGCGGCGAGCATGCGATGGCGGTGAGGCCACCAGACACCCGCGGGGAGCCCGAACGACTCCTGCCACACCGGTATCGCCAAGTGCCCGATGACCGAGAGCTGATAGTCCTCCCACAGACGGTCGAGACCGTAGCCGGTGACCCGTGGGCGAGGAGACCGGCATGGTAGCGCTCGAGAAGATCAGGCAAGAATGCTCGCCCGCCGGATGGGCTGTCGTCAACGCCTCCCGGACCTCGGGGGACCGTTACAAGCGAAGTGAAATGGCAGAAGGCTGCTACCGAATCCCAGTTGGCAGTGGGCTGGCGAAGGTGGCTCTCGCGTGCAACTTTCGCATTGACAGGAGCGGTCGCCCCTTTCTACTCTCCACCTGAGAGAGCGCAGTCTCCCCATTGCTCATCGTGGCAGCCTTCGTGATCGCCGCTGCCGAGAGCGCCCTCCGGCGCGCGTGCCGGGTAACGACGCCAGAGCTCGACATCCCGTCAACCCGAGAACCCCCAGGGAGGACATGGACATGGCGACCTGGACCCCCGATCCGACGTTCTATCCATCGCCGCGCATGGCGACCGAGGCCCCGCCCGAGCGGCACGCTTATGT
>JBOGHR010000533.1:0-3067 GCA_050744905.1 Acidimicrobiales bacterium | reverse complement strand
GTGATGCCCCGGCCCTGCTCGCCCCGAGCGGGCTTGACCACGACCTCGCCCACCTCGGCGAGGAACGCGGCGTCGGCGTCGGGGGTGGCCGACGCCACCCCGCGGGGCACCTCCAGGCCGGCGCCGGCCAGTACCCGCCTCGTCACCCGCTTGTCGTCGCACCAGCTCACGGCGACGCCCGACGTGAGCTCGGACAGCGACTCGCGCGTCACCACCGACCGCCCGCCGTAGGTCAGCCGGAGGAAGCCGCCCTCGGCGTCGAGCACCTCGACGATGATCCCCCGGCGCCTGGCCTCGTCGGCGATGATCCGGGCGTAGGGGTTGAGGCGGTCGAACCCCGGTCCCGGGGGCGGCACGAAGAAGCGCTCGTTGATCGGGTTCTTGCGCTTCACGCAGAACATGGGGACGCGGACGAAGCCCAGCCGCTCGTAGAGCCGGCGGGCGGCGGCGTTGTCGTGCAGCACGGTCACGTCGACGAAGCGCCGTCCCCGCCGCTCCATCTCGGCCAGCAGCGAGGCGGTCAGCGCCTGGCCCACGCCGGCGCCCTGGGACTGCGGCTCGACGGCGACCGCCCACACGCTCGACCCCTCCTCGGGGTCGCCGAAGGCGGCCAGGTGGTCGACCCCGGTGGCGGTGCCGACGACCCTTCCGTCGCGGGGGTCCTTGGCGACGACGTGGAGGAACGGCCCGGACCCGAGGTTGGCCTCCAGCACCTCGATGGGAGCGGTGACCATGCCCGCCTGGAGGTAGATCCGGTTCACCGTCTCCAGGTCGGCGGCGGTCGCCCGGACCACCACGACGTGCCGGGCGCCGCCGGGCAGGTCGTGGCCGCCGGCGAGCGAGCGGCGGTAGGTGTGGGAGGGGTCGATGAACAGCTCGTGCGGAGCCGACGCCACGAGCACGTGGGGCTCGGGGTGGTAGGCGCAGATGTCGCGTTGGCCGAGCTCCTCGGCCCGCAGCACGGCGCCCAGCGTGCGCTCGTCGGCGAAGGTCTGGCCGAACACCAGCCGGCCCCACCCGCAGTCCAGCGCCACGTCGGGCACGACGCCCGTCCCGGCGCCCGGCGCCGACCTCATGGCACGTGCGCCTGGAGCCACAGCTCGAGCAGGCCGAGCTGCCACAGGGGGTTCCCCCGCAACGGCGTCAGGTGGTCGTTGGGCGCCGCCAGCAGCCCCTCCACCGCCGAGGTCCGGAACAGGCCCCGCTCCTTGGCCTCCGGCGCGTAGAGGGCCTCGCGCACCAGGTCGAGGTACGCCCCCTGGAGGTGCGTCAGCGCCGGCACCGGGAAGTAGCCCTTGGGCCGGTCGATCACCTCGGCCGGGACGACCCGCCGGCCCGCTTCCTTCAGGACGCCCTTGCCGCCGTGGGCCAGCTTCAGCTGGGGCGGGCAGGCGGCAGCCAGCTCGACCACCTCGTGGTCCAGGAACGGCACGCGCCCCTCCAGGCCCCACGCCATGGTCATGTTGTCCACCCGCTTGACCGGGTCGTCGACGAGCATCACCTGCGTGTCGAGGCGCAGCGCCCGGTCCACCGCCGTGGCCGCGCCGGGCCGGGAGAAGTGCTCGGCCACGAAGGACCGGCTCACGTCGCCGGCGACGAGGTGGTCGGCCGAGACGAGGCCGGCCAGGGCGGCGTGGGGACGGTCGAAGAAGGCCCGGGCGTAGGAGTCGACGGCCAGTTCGGGGTCCACGTCGGCCAGCGCCGGGTACCAGTGGTAGCCGGCGAAGACCTCGTCGGCCCCCTGCCCGGACTGCACGACGCGCACCGACTTCGACACCTCCCGGGCCAGGAGGTGGAAGGCCACGCAGTCGTGGCTCACCATCGGCTCGCTCATGGCGCCCACGGCCGCCGTGAGCGCCGGCAGCATGGCGTCGGGGCCGACGCGGATCCTGGTGTGGCGGGTGGCGAAGCGGTCGGCCACCACGTCGCTGTAGCGGAACTCGTCGCCGGCGATGCCGCCCACCGGCTCGAACCCGATGCTGAACGTCGCCAGGCCCGTCTGGCCCGCCTCGGCGAGGAGGCCGACGATGAGGCTGGAGTCCAGGCCCCCCGAGAGGAGCACGCCGACCGGCACGTCGGCCACCAGCCGCCGCTCGACGGCCACGCGCAGCGCCGCCAGCACGGCGTCCTCCCACTCGCCCGCCGACATGCCGGCCTGCTCGGGGCGGCGCTCGAACGACGGCTCCCAGTACCTCTCGCTCCGCCGGGTGCCGTCCGGCTCGACGACCAGCAGCGTCGCCGGCTCCAGCTTGCGGACGCCGGCGAGGATGGTGCGGGGCGCGGGGACGACGCTGTGGAAGGTCAGGTAGTGGTGGAGGGCCACCGGGTCGACCGACGTGTCCACGCCGCCACCGGCGAGGAGCGCAGGCAGCGTGGACGCGAACCGGAGCGACCCGCCCACCTCGGCGGTGTAGAGGGGCTTGATGCCGAGCCGGTCGCGCGCCAGCACGGCGCGCCCGGAGTCGCGCTCGACGATGCACACGGCGAACATGCCGTGCAGCCGGTGGACGAACGACGTGCCCCAGCGGTGGTAGGCCTTCAGGAGCACCTCGGTGTCCCCGGTGGAGGAGAACCGGTAGCCGAGCCCCTCCAGCTCGCCGCGCAGCTGCTTGTAGTTGTAGATGCAGCCGTTGAACGCGATGACGAGGCCGAGCTCGTCGTCGACCATGGGCTGGGCGCCGGCTCGGGAGAGGTCGATCACCTGGAGGCGGCGGTGGCCGAGCGCCACCCCGCCTGCGGACCACGCGCCCGCGTCGTCGGGGCCCCGGTCCGCCATGGTCGCCGTCATGCGGGCGACAGCCCCGACATCAGCGCTGGCGCGGCCGATCATCAACTGACCGGCCAGCCCGCACATGGCCCGCTCCTACCCCGGTCAGGTATCGCGAAACCTCCCGTCCCTGATCCCGGAGGCGACTCCCGAGCGAATGGGTCACCGAGACGGAGACCACTTCGACTCGGGACCGGCGGGATCGGGCCGGTCCGGGCGCTCGGGCTCGGGAAGGGCGAGCGGCGGCCGCACCGGGAGCTCGCCGGCCGGCGAGAACGCCTCGGCCGGCCGGCCCTGGAG
>JBOGHR010000532.1:0-1802 GCA_050744905.1 Acidimicrobiales bacterium | reverse complement strand
CACCGGCACGTCGGCCGGCGCGACGACGACGCCGGTGCCGGTGCCGGTGCCGGCCAGCAGCTGGGCGTAGCGCAGCTCCTTGCGGCCCGGCTCCCGGGGCAGGCCCGCCACCAGCGGCTCGGGCCGGCGGGCCAGGCCGTCCAGCTCCTCCTCCACCTCCTCCAGCGAACCCGGTCCGGCCATGCGCTCGGTCCGGGTGCGCAGCTCGCCCGGCGTCTGCGGGCCCCGCAGGAGCAGCACGGCGACCAGCGCCAGCTGGCGGGGCTCCAGGCCCACGACCTCTTCCAGCACCTGGCGGTAGCGGGTCACCGACCGGCCGTGCGACGGGTGCACGAAGCGCACCACCCGCTTCTCCTTGAGGCGCGCCAGCGCGTCCTCCACCGTGCGGTCGTCGTAGGAGACCACCGGGTCGCGACTCGACGCCTGGTTGCACGCCGCCACCAGGGCGTTGAGGGTGAGCGGGTACTGCTGGGGCGTGGTGAGCTGCTTCTCGACCAGCGCCCCCACCACGCGCCCCTCGACGGGGTCGAGGGAGGTCACCGCGCCCCGTCCGTCCTCGCCGCCACAGCCGCAGCGCTCACGGGAACCCGGCCCGCCGCTCCCGCCCGCTCATGGCCCCCGGGCCTCAGCCCCCGGCGGTGGTGGGCGCCGCCTTCTTGGCGGCCGCCTTCTTGGCGGCCGCCTTCTTGGCCGCCGCCTTCCTGGCCGCCGCCTTCTTGGCCGACGCCGCCGCCTTGCGGTCGGCCTCGCCGGCCGCCCACGCCTTGGTGGTCCGGTCCTCCAGCTCGGCGCCGGCGGCCAGGTTGCGGACGGCCTTGATCCCGTTCATGGCCGACGCCTTGCTGTTGTAGGACTCGCTGGTGACCACCGTTAGGCCGCTGGTCGAAAGCAGCGAGAAACGGAACTTCCCCGTCGTGGCCTTCTTGACGACGAACTTGGCTGGCATCGCTTCCTCCTGGGATCCCTTTCCCGGTCGAACATACCGGGGCGCACCGTCGCACTCGGGGATGGTCACGACGGCCGGCCCGGCCGGCGGCCCTGTACGGTCACAGCGGTGGACGTGCGGTCGGCGCTGGACCGGGTGCGGGCGGCGCTGCCGGCCGGCGAGGAGCGCCCCGGCCAGGTCGCCATGGCGGAGGCGGTGGAGCGGGCCATCGAGCGCGAGCGGCACCTGATCGTGCAGGCCGGCACCGGGACCGGCAAGAGCCTGGGCTACCTGGTCCCGGCCATCCTGTCCGGCCGGCGGGTGGTGGTCGCCACCGCCACCAAGGCGCTCCAGGACCAGCTGGCCGGCAAGGACCTGCCCTTCCTCGCCCGCCACCTGGGCGTGCCGTTCGACGCCGCCGTGCTCAAGGGCCGCGCCAACTACCTGTGCCGCCAGCGGGCGGACGAGGTGGCGGGCGGCGACGACCAGCTCTCGCTCGACGACGTGGCCGGCGACGTGGGGGCGCTCGGGCGCGACGTGGTCCGGCTGGTCGAGTGGGGCCGCACGACGGCGACCGGCGACCGGTCCGACCTCGACTTCGAGCCCCGGGCCCGGGCATGGGCGGCGGTGAGCGTCGGGTCGACGGAGTGCCCGGGCGCCCTCAAGTGCCCGAGCGGGGAGGACTGCTTCGCCGAG
This sequence comes from Acidimicrobiales bacterium, assembly GCA_050744905.1. Classification (GTDB taxonomy): domain Bacteria; phylum Actinomycetota; class Acidimicrobiia; order Acidimicrobiales; genus DATLFN01. Next base: position 181 of record JBOGHR010000532.1, on the reverse strand, counting down.
GCCGCCCGCCGGCGGGCGGAGGAGGCCGACGTGGTTGTCGTCAACACCGCCCTCTACGGCGCCCACCTGGCCAGCGGCGGCCACGTGCTGCCCGAGCACGACCTGGTCGTCTTCGACGAGGCCCACGCCCTGGAGGACGTCGCCGCCGAGAGCCTGGGCCTGGAGCTCGGCGGCGGGCGCG
>JBOGHR010000531.1:0-6578 GCA_050744905.1 Acidimicrobiales bacterium | reverse complement strand
GGCCGCAGGGCCTGCCCGCCGGCGGGCGCCGCCCGCCCCCGGCCGCCGGTCCCGGGGGCGCACCCCAGACCGATGTTCAACCGCCGTTCACCCCGTGTCCACCCACCGGTGATCCCCCCGTCAGGGTGGTTCCCTAGGTTGCGCGACGACGGGCCGGGCAGTGCGGACGGCCCGCGCCACGACCCACAGGAGGGCGGTTCGGACCATGAGGCGATCGAGGACGCGGTACGTACGGGCACTGGCGGTGGCGGGGGCCGCGGCGCTCGTGCTGGGCGCCTGCGGGGGCGACGACGACGCCGACGGCGCGGTGGGCGCCGGCGGCGAGGAGGAGCTGAGCGGCTCGATCACCATCGACGGGTCGTCCACCGTCGCCCCCGTCAGCGAGGCCATCGCCGAGGAGTTCCGCAACGTCCAGCCGGGCGTGAACGTCTCGGTGGGCACGTCGGGGACGGGCGGCGGGTTCAAGAAGTTCTGCGCCGGCGAGATCGACATCGCCGATGCCTCCCGTCCCATCAAGGACGAGGAGGTCGCCGCCTGCGAGGCGGCGGGGGTGGAGTTCACCGAGCTGCGGGTGGGCCTCGACGGGCTGGCCATCGTCACGTCGGCCGGGAACGACTTCCTCGAGTGCCTGAGCATCGAGCAGCTGGCGACCATCTTCAAGCAGGGCGGCGCCAGCACCTGGGACGAGGTCGACCCCTCCTTCCCGGCCGAGAGGATCGCCATCTTCGCCCCCGGGACCGACTCGGGGACCTACGACTTCTTCGTGGAGGAGGTCCTCGGCGCCCCGGGCGAGGAGGGCAGCCTCCCGCCCCGCACCGACTACACCGCCTCGGAGGACGACAACACCCTCGTCCAGGGCATCAAGGGCGAGAGGAGCTCGTGGGGCTACTTCGGCTTCGCCTACTTCAGCGAGAACGAGAGCGTGCTGAAGGCCATCGAGGTGAAGGGCGAGGACGGCGCCTGCGTGGCACCCAGCGACGAGACCGTCGAGTCGGGGGGCTACGTGCTCAGCCGGCCCCTGTTCATCTACGTCAAGAACGCGGCGCTGGCCCGGCCCGAGGTGCAGGAGTTCGTGCGCTTCTACCTGGAGACGACGCCCGAGCTCATCGGCGACGTCGGCTACACGGCGTCGCCCGCCGAGGACTACGAGAAGGGCCTCGACGCCCTAGAGTCGGCCACCTGAGCCACGCCCGCCGACGCTGGCTGCCGGGGCGGCCCGGCAGCTAGCGTCCGCCCGTCGCGACCATGGCGATCCCGCTCCCGCTCCCCGACCGCAACATCACCCGGCACCGGTCGCGGCCCGGCGAGCGCGCCGTCGTCGGGCTCCTGGCCTTGTGCGCCCTCGCCTCGGTGCTCGTCACCGTGGGGATCGTGGCCGTCCTGGCCGGCGAGACCATCCGCTTCTTCACCAAGATCCCGGTGCTCGACTTCCTGACCGGGACGCGGTGGGCACCGCTGGGCGGGCGGGTGGAGGCAGGCGACTTCGGCGTGCTGCCACTCGTGAACGGCTCGCTGATGATCGCCGCCGGCTCGCTGTTCGTGGGCCTGCCCCTGGGGCTGGCCACCGCCGTCTACCTGTCGGAGTACGCCAGGCCGCGGGTGCGGTCGGTCGTCAAGCCCGTGCTGGAGGTCCTGGCCGGCATCCCCACCGTCGTGGTGGGATTCTTCGCCCTGAACTTCGTGACGCCGTCGCTGCTCCGGCCCCTGTTCGGCGAGGAGCGGGTGTTCATCTTCAACGCCGCCGCCGGCGCCGTGGCCGTGGGGCTGATGATCCTCCCCGTCATCGCGTCCATCAGCGAGGACGCCATGCGCGCCGTCCCCCAGGCGCTGCGGGAGGCCGCCTTCGGGATGGGGGCCAGCCGCCGGGTCGTCGCCCTCCGGGTGGTGATGCCCGCCGCCCTGTCGGGCATCGCCGCCTCGGTGATCCTGGCCGTGTCCCGGGCGGTGGGCGAGACCATGGCCGTCACCATCGCCTCCGGCAACACCCCCCGGCTCACCACCGACTTCTTCGAGTCCATCCAGACCCTCACCGCCTACATCGCCCAGACGGTCAGCGGCGAGGCCGCCGCCGGCACCACCCGCTACCAGTCGCTGTTCGCCGTGGGCTCCACCCTGTTCCTCATGACCCTGGCCATGAACCTCATCAGCATGCGCCTCGTCCGCCGCTTCCGGCAGGCCTACCAGTGACGACGGCCGTCGTCGCCCCCACGCCGCTGCGGCTGCGGCGGGGCGCCAGCCGCAGCCGCCTCAGCCTGGTGCTCGACGCCCTGGCCGGCGCCACGCTGTTCCTGGGCACGTTCCTCGGCGTGGTCGCCCTGGGCCTGCTCCTGTTCACCATCTACGACCGGGGCTGGGACCGGCTGGCCGCCGACCCGGGGGCCTTCTTCGGCAGCTTCGTGTCCCGGTTCCCGGCCCGGGCCGGCATCAAGGCGGCGCTCTACGGCACGATGTGGCTGATGGGGCTCACCGCCCTGTTCAGCTTCCCGGTCGGCGTGGGGGCCGCCGTGTACCTGGAGGAGTTCGCCCCCCGCAACCGCCTGACCAACCTCATCGAGGCCAACATCGCCAACCTGGCCGGCGTGCCGTCGGTCGTCTACGGGATCCTGGGCCTGGGCGTGTTCGTGCGGTTCCTGGAGCTGGGCCCGAGCCTGCTGGCCGGGGGGCTCACCCTGGGGGTGATGAGCCTGCCCGTCATCATCATCGCCGCCCGGGAGTCGCTGCGCGCCGTCCCCGAGTCGGTCCGCCTGGCCGCCTACGCCCTGGGCGCCACCAAGTGGCAGGCGGTGCGCCATCACGTGCTCCCCGCGGCCATGCCCGGCACCATGACCGGCGTCATCCTGTCGCTGTCCCGGGCCATCGGCGAGACGGCCCCCCTCCTCGTCATCGGCACCGCCGTGTCCATCTTCAACACGCCCGACGACGTGCGCGACCCCTTCTCGGCCCTGCCCGTGCTGATCTTCAACTGGACCAGCCGGCCCCAGCCCGCCTTCGCCGAGGCGGCGGCCGCCGCCAGCATCGTCCTGCTCGCCATGCTCCTGGCCATGAACGCGGTGGCCATCTTCGTCCGCAACCGCTTCTCGACCCGGTGGTGACCCCGTGCCCGATCCCCATGCCACGTTGAGCCAGTCGGCCGGCGACCCGGCCGGCGCCGCCGGCCCCACCCGGCGCCCCGAGGTGCACGCCGGCGACGACGCGGTGACGGTGGCGCCCGGCGCCCCCGTGTTCCGGATCGCCGACCTCAGCTTCTACTACGGCGCCTTCCAGGCCATCCGGGGCGTCAGCATGGACATCGCCGAGAACCGGATCACGGCCGTGATCGGCCCGTCGGGATGCGGGAAGAGCACCTTCATCCGCTGCCTCAACCGCATGAACGAGCTCATCCCCGGCACGCGGGTGGAGGGCCGGATCTCCTACCACGAACAGGACCTCTACGGCGACGACGTCGACCCCATCGAGGTGCGGCGGCGCATCGGGATGGTGTTCCAGAAGCCCAACCCCTTCCCCAAGTCGATCTACGACAACGTGGCCTTCGGCCCCCGGGTCAACGGGACGCGGCCGGCCAGCATGGACGACCTGGTGGAGGAGTCGCTGCGCAAGGCCGCCCTGTGGGACGAGGTCAAGGACAAGGTCAAGAAGAGCGCGTTCTCGCTGTCGGGCGGCCAGCAGCAGCGCCTGTGCATCGCCCGCTGCATCGCCGTGCGGCCCGACGTCATCCTCATGGACGAGCCGTGCTCGGCCCTCGACCCGCTGGCCACCAACCGCATCGAGGAGCTCATGATCGAGCTCAAGCGCGACTACACGATCGTCATCGTCACCCACAACATGCAGCAGGCGGCCCGGGTGTCGGACCGCACCGCCTTCTTCACCGCCGAGGTGACCGACGACGGCCGGGAGCGCACCGGGGTGCTGGTGGAGTTCGACCGCACCGAGAAGATCTTCACCGCCCCCTCCGACCGGCGCACCGAGGACTACATCACCGGCCGCTTCGGGTGAGCCCTTGCCAGTGCTTCGACCTCATTCGTTCGCTTCGCTCACTCCATTCGGTCGAGTCGCTGCGAACGCGGCGAAGGTCTGTGGCCGGGAGATCCAGGAGATCTAGGCGGGGACGGCCCCGCCCGGTGGGCCGCCGGCCGGCCGGGCCAGCGCGCCCGCCTCCTCCTCTTCGCCGCCGACGTCCTCCTCGCTCCACTCGCCGGTCACCATGAACCGCACCCGGCCGCTGACGTTGACCGCGTGGTCGGCGATGCGCTCGTAGTAGCGGCCCACCAACGCCACCTGGACCGCCTTCTGGAGCGCGTCCTCGTCGGCGGCGCCGGCGCTGAAGATCGTGCGGAACAGCGTCTTCTGGAGGTCGTCCATCACGTCGTCCATGTCCTCCACGGCGGCAGCCTCCCGGAGGTCCTCGTTCTCGAATGCGTCGATGGCGAGGCGCAGCTGGTCGACCGCCTGCGAACCCATGCGCTCGATGAGCCCGCGCGTCTTGGGGTCCAGGCCGCGGGGGTAGAGCCGGCGGGCGGCCTTGGCCACGTTCACCATGAGGTCGCCGCACCGCTCGACCTCGTGGATCACCCGGAGGATGGCCACGACGGCTCGCAGCTCGCTGGCCAACGGGCCCTGGCGGGCCAGGATCACGTAGGCGTGCTCCTCGATGGTGCGGGTAAGGTCGTCGAGCACGCGATCGGCGGCGATCACGCCCTCGGCGGCGGCGAGGTCGCCGTCGAGCAGCGCCTGGGTGCCGGCCGCGACCGCCTCGGTGGCCATCGCCGTCAGGCGCACGGTGTCGGCCTTCATCTCCGCCAGCTGCTCGTGGTAGCGCTTGCGGGTCTCGACCACGACCTCCATTCTCCCAGATGTGGACGACGGGCCGATCTGGGTGCTCACGTGGCCTTCTCGTAGCGGTAGCCCAGGCCGCGGATGGTCACGATGCGCTCGGGGTTGGACGGGTCTACCTCCAGCTTGGAGCGCAGGCGCTTGACGTGGACGTCCAGCGTCTTGGTGTCGCCCACGTAGTCGGATCCCCACACGCGGTCGATGAGGGTGTCGCGGGTGAGAACCCGCCCGGCGTTGTCGAGGAGGATCTCGAGCAGGTCGAACTCCTTGAGGGGCAGCGCCACCAGGTCGCCCCGCACGGTGACCTCGTGGCGCTCGGGGTCCAGGCGCACGTCGCCCACCTCGATCACGGCGCCGCTGGTGGCCTCCTCGTCGCCCCGCGGCGCCCGCCGCAGGACGGCCCGCATGCGGGCCACCAGCTCGCGCAGCCTGTAGGGCTTGGTCACGTAGTCGTCGGCGCCGACCTCCAGCCCCACCACGGTGTCGATCTCCGAGCCCTTGGCGGTCACCATGATGATGGGGGTGCGGGAGCGCTGGCGGATCTCCCGGCACACGTCGACCCCCGACAGGCTGGGGAGCATGACGTCGAGGAGCACGAGGTCGGGGCGCACGGCGTCGAACAGGGCGAGGGCGGTGATGCCGTCGCGGGCCACGTGCACCAGGAACCCCTCCCGCTTGAGCCCCACGACCAGGGCCTCGACGAACGAGTCCTCGTCCTCCACCACCAGCACGGTGGGCAGCGTGTCGGCCATGGCCTCCCTCACCCCGCGTCGGCCACCAGGCCGACCGGGCCCGGCGCCGCCGGGACCCGCAACGTGAACGTGGAACCCTCCCCCTCCACCGACTCCACCAGCACCTCGCCGCCGTGGTTGGAGGCCACGTGGCGGACGATGGAGAGCCCCAGGCCGGTGCCGCCCGTGTCCCGGCCCCGGCCCCGGTCGACCCGGTAGAAGCGCTCGAAGATGCGACCCAGGTCCCGGGACGGGATGCCGATGCCGGTGTCGCGCACCGACACCTCGATGGCCGCGCCGTCGGTCCCGGCCCGGACCTCCACGGCGGAGCCGTCGTCGGAGTACTTCACCGCGTTCTCCAGCAGGTTGGCCAGGGCGGAGACGAGCTGGCGGCGGTCGCCGTGGACGGTCCAGCTGCGCGGCACCTCGAAGACCTCCAGGCGCACCGAGCGGAGCGTGGCGGCGGGCTCGATCTGCGCCGCGGCGGCGGCCACCACCTCGGCCACCCGGACCGGCTCGTGGCGGACCGCCTCCTCCGCCTCCAGGCGGCTCAGGTCCAGCAGGTCGTCGATGATCTTGGCCACCCGGAACGCCTCGTCCTGGATGCGCTCGGCCAGGCGCCGCACGGTCGTCGCGTCGTCCTCGCCCGCCATGGTCTCGGCCAGCAGCCCGACGGCGGCCACCGGCGTCTTCAGCTCGTGGCTCACGTTGGCCACGAAGTCCCGCCGGACCGCCTCCAGGCGCCGGCGCTCGGACACGTCCTCCACCACGACCGCCGCCGACCCGCCCTCGAGGGGGACGGCGGCGATCGACAGCGTGCGCCGGGGCGGGCCGTAGAGCTCGAGGGGGCGGGACACCGCCTCGCCGGCGGCGGCCGAGGCCAGCAGCTCGGCCAGCGCCCGCGACACGATGGCGTCCGACGCCCGGGTCCCCAGCACCTCCTCGGCGGCCGGGTTGCGGAGCACCACCTCGCCGCCGGGGCCGGCGACGACCACGCCGAGGGGGACGGCCTCGAGC
>JBOGHR010000530.1:0-4328 GCA_050744905.1 Acidimicrobiales bacterium | reverse complement strand
GCAGAAGGCCGCGGCCGAGGCCGACCTGCGCGAGCAGATCGGCGTGCTGGTTGCGCTGCTGCAGGGGCGGCCGTACGGCCCCGACCAGCACGTGCCGATCACCGACCCGCAGGCCGTGGTCGACTGGGCCGCCCCGATCTCGCGTGTGTCGCGCATCGAGCACCGCTGGGGCGACCTGGTCGCGCTCGAGGCGCGCCAGGCCGCGCTGATGACCTACGCGCGCAACAACATCCAGCATCTGTTCGCGCTGTCGTCGCTGATCGCGAACTTTTTCCGCTCGCGCTACGGCGTGGCCGAGGACGCCGTGGTCAGCGGCTGCCGCGTGCTGTACCCGTTCCTGTATTCGCAGTTCTTCCTGCGCTGGCCACCGGACGAGATTGAGCCGGTGGTGCGCGAGACGGTCGAGGTGATGGTGCGGCAGGGCCTGCTGACGCGGGCCGGGGAGGGCATGCTGCGCCGGCCCGACTTCAGCTCGCCGGATTTCGCGCGCCTGGTCACGCTCGGCCGCGTCATGGGCGAGACTTTCGAGCGCTACTGCCTGTCGGCGCTGCTGCTGTCCGAGGAGCGCAAGCTCGGCCCGATCGAGCGGGCGCGCTTCGAGGGCGACTGCCGCCTGTTCGCCGAGCGCATGGCGGTGCTGACCGGCCGCAACGCGCCGGAGTTCTTCGACACGGCGCTGTTCCGCGCCTACGTCAGCACGCTGATCGACCAGGGCCTGGTGGTCGAGCGCGAGGACAAGACGCTCGAGGTGGACGAACGCATCGACCGCATCGCCGAGCGCTCGATGGAGCTGCTCGGCGGCGAGGCCCAGCAAACCGTTCTCCAGATCCTCGCGCGCCGCCCGGGCGTCGCGCCGGGCGTCGTCCCGGGCGGTGTCGAGGGGCATGACGCCCAGCAGCTTCAGCACCAGGTCCCTGCGCTGCTGTGGGCGCTGGAGGCTGAAGGCGGCGATCTGCTTCTGCTCGGCGAACACCGAGGACCGGAAGGCGGCGTCGTCCATCCCGAGGATCGAGTGCACGTAGCGGCCGGTGTCCCGCACGCCCTCGGCCATCTGGCGACCGTCGGCGCAGGCCGACGCCCGCACCGTGGAGGCCACCCCCGTGATGGTGCGCCGCACCGTGTAGAGGTGGCCCTCGTGCTCGAAGTCCACCTCGGCGACGCAGTCGCCGCCCACCCCGGTGGTGCGCACGTCGGGGATGGACGTGCGGGTGCGGCCCCACAGGGCGAACAGCAGCGACTCCACCAGGTACGACTTGCCGGCGCCGTTGGGCCCGTAGATGCCGACCAGGCCGGGGGGGACGTCGAGCTCCAGCGGCTCCTCGTACACCCGGTAGTTCCGCAGCACGATGCGCTTGACGAGCACCGGCCCCTACCCCCCGGCTCCGGCGCCCGGCCCCCGCCCGCCCGTCACCCCGAGGCCTCCACCGCGTTCGCCAGGTAGCGGTCGCCCAGGGCCCTGACCCGCTCCCGGTCGAAGCCGGTGAGGTCCTGGCCCTCCAGGTAGCGGTGCCAGCGGCCGCCCATGGAGTCCAGGTCGGGCAGGTCGACGGGGACGTCCACCCCGCCGAAGACGGGCTCGACCTTGAGGTACAGAGCGGTGGCGGCGGCCTGGCGCACGGCGTCGAGGTCCAGCAGGCGGTACGCCTCGGGGTCGACGCCGTCGAGGTACAGCCGGGCGACGGCCCCCTCGGGCGCCGACGCCGCCCGCTCCAGGACCTGGGCCTCGAGCTCGGACGGCGACAGGCCCAGGGCGGCCACCGTGGGCAGGGTGAGCAGGGACCGCTGCCCGGTGATCGGGACGTGGCGGCACTCGCCGGTGTCGGTGTCCAGCACCACGACGCCCTTGGCCCGGTCGGGGTCGTCGGCGAAGCTGAACGTGTCGGTGGCCCCGGCGTACCAGATGCCCTCGGCCACCTCGGTGTGGAAGTGGTAGTGGCCGAGCAGCACGAGGTCGGAGCGCAGGGCCGAGGCGTCCACCTCGATCTCGTTGATGTCCGAGTAGCGCGGCTCCACCTGGGTGATGCGGGGGTGGGTGAGCAGCAGGTTGGACCGGTCGACGCTGCGGCCCCGGTCGGCCTCGGCCAGCGCCGCCAGGGTCGCCTCCACGGTGAGCATCTGGGGGACGGCGTGCACCACCAGGCCGGGCAGCTCGAAGCGCTCGTAGCCCAGCCGGTGGGCGAAGTGGAGCTCGGGGAACATGTCGGCCAGCGCCGAGTACGGGCTGCCGGTGCCGGGCAGGCGGGGGGTGTCGTGGTTGCCGGTGATGAGGGCCAGGCTCACGCCGTGCTCGCGGATGCGCGACAGGGCCCGCTGGGCCACCCGGAACGAGCGGTAGGTGGGCCGGGGGTGGTCGAACACGTCGCCCAGCCACACCACCAGGTCGGGCTCCTGGGCCAGGGCCAGGTCGACCGCCTTCTCGAACGACTCCTCGAAGTCGCGCTCCCGCCGGTTCACACCCTCGGGCGTGGTGAACCCGTAGTAGGACCGCCCGAGGTGGGCGTCGCCCAGCGCCGCGACCCGCATCAGTCCACCAGGGCGGCCACGTTGGGCGCCGCCTCGGGGCGGGGGGCGGGGGGCGGCACCACCGAGCGCACCACCTCGTCGTAGAGGTGGATGCGGGCGGGCACGGCGAAGGGGGCTTCCAGGTTGGCGATCAGGCACTCGCCGGGCATGAGGCTCTGGATCTCCGGCCCGAGGGCCGACAGGTCCTGCTTGGACGACGAGCGCAGGATGCCGCGGTCCTTCTCGTCGGCCAGGCCGAGCACGAAGAAGGTGTTGAACTGGCTGAGCAGCTCGCTGTCGAGCAGCTTGGGCTGCTGGGTGACGGCGCACAGCCCCACCTTGAACTTGCGGCCCTCCCGGGCCACCCGGGGGAAGACGTTGGACTCCCGGTCCCGGCTCGACGACAGCACCCGCTGGGCCTCCTCCAGCACGATGCACACCACGGGCAGGCGGTCGTGCAGATCGGGGTCGTCGAGGTAGGCGGCCGCCCAGTGCTCCAGGACCCGGCGGGCCAGGAACGACGCCACCAGCACCTCCTCGGTGGAGCCCAGCCCGCTCACGTCGCACAGCACGACCTTGCCCTCCGACAGGTCGCGCACGATCCCCGCCCCCGTCGAGACGTTGGGGTCGGTGGCGATGCACGGCAGGTCGACGATGCGCCGGGCCCGGCGGTGCACCACCTGGAGGGTGTTGAGGGCGACCCGGTTCCCTAGGTCGAGGTCGCGGAAGGCGGGCAGGTCGTCCACCTGGGCGAAGTCGAGGAGCCAGGTGAGCCCGGGCGTGCGGTAGTGGCGCTCCAGCTCGAACAGCGCCTCCTCCTGGGGCCGGCTCCACTCGTAGGCGGTGCGCAGGTCGTCCACCGTCAGCTCCGACAGGCTGATGCGCAGGGTGGAGGCGTTGGGCAGGCGGCGGGCGGCGTAGAGGCGCAGCGACTGGCCCGCCCACGGGTGGCGGCCCAGGGCGGTGCGGTACTCGCCGTGGGGGTCGACCAGCAACAGCCCGTAGCGCCCGTTGGCCTGGAGCACCTGGCCGGACAGCACCCGCATGAGGTTCGACTTGCCCATGCCGGTGGTGGCGAAGACGCCGACGTGGGTGGCCAGGCTGGCGCCCGGGATGCCGACCTCGAAGTCCACCACCGACTCGCCGCTGCGCAGGCACCCCACCGCCAGGTCGCCCATCCGGGTGCGGAGGAACTCGAAGTCGGCGCCCTCGGGCGCCACCACCCGGGAGAACTGGGTGGGCAGGCTCTTGGGCTTGCGGAACGCCTGCCCGTCGGGCGTGAGGTAGCCCAGGCACCGGCACTCGGCCACCCGGTAGGTGCGCCGCTCCTGGTCGTAGACGGGGTGGGCGCCGGGGTCGCCGCGGGCGTCGTCGGCCAGCAGGGTGCCCGCCACCCGCTCGGCCCACCCCGGCTCGCGGTGCTCGGTCCCGTAGGTGACGTCCACCACCCGGAACAGGTACCGGCGCCCGGTGACGTCGTCCACCGCCACGAGCAGCTCGCCGAGGAACAGGTCCTCGTCGGGCGACGCTCGGAACACGCCCTCCAGGACGTTCTTGCCGTACAGCCGGCCGCGAGTGGCGGGCCCCGGCGGGCCGGCGGCGGGCCGCTCTCCGGCGGTCATGCCCGCTCCATCAGGCGGTGGCGGTCGGCGAACGCGCGCTCGGTCACGGCGGCGGCCACGCCCTGCTGGCGCAGCAGCTCCTCCAGCTGGAGCCACGACTCGGCCCGCAGCCACCCCGGGCAGGCGGCCAGCCGGTCGGCCACGGTGAGCGGGTAGGGGTAGCCGGGGAAGGCGGCGTCGTTGCACAGGGCGGACAGCCGCCCG
>JBOGHR010000529.1:0-2892 GCA_050744905.1 Acidimicrobiales bacterium | reverse complement strand
GGGGCCCGTCGCCCCGGGTGACGAGGGCCACCCCCGGCGCCACCTCCACCTCGAGGCGACGGAGGGCGTCGGGCCCCACGCCGTCCCCCGCCCCCAGCCACTCGCCGACCCCCGGCCCCGCCGGCTCGGGGACGCCCAGGGCGGCCGGCAGGTCGCCGCCGAGGTCGACCAGGGTCACCCCCTTGGCGTCGGCCGACGCCAGCACCATGGCCAGGGCGGCGGCCACCACCGTGGTGCCGCTGCCCCCCTTCACCGACCAACAGGCCACCAGCACCGTGCTCGTTCCTCCGGGCGCGCCGAACGGGGCTCCGGGGGAAGGGGACCGCCGGCACTCTAGGCCCCGGCAACGAGGCGGGGCAAGGGCCGCCGGCCAGGTTTCCGCCGCCGGAGCGGCGGCTACGAGGCCGGTGTGCGGAGTGCCTGGCTACTGCTGGCGGTGCCGGGCACGACCGCGCTCCTGGCCGTGATCCTGGCCCTGTCGGCGGCGGCCGAGCGGCGCTTCCTGTCGGCCCGCTCGCTCATCGTCGGCGTGGCCCGGGCCCGCCGCAGCACCCCCGAGATCGCCGAGGCGCTCGTCGCCCGCCAGTTCGAGCGCCTGCTCCGCGGGCGGTCCCTCGGCTGACCCACGGGCGCGGCCCCGCCCCGGACGTGGGGCGGTGGCGCTGGGAGGAGAGAGGGGCGCGGGGGCGCTACTCGACGCGCAGCTTCTTGGCCGCCACGGCGCCGAGGGCGATGAGCACGACCAGGAGGAGCAGCTTCTTCATGCCGGGAACCCTAGTAGGGTTCCCGGGCCGGCCGTGCCGGCGAGGAGGTGTCCGGGCACCTGGTGGGCTCCCCCGCCTTCAAAGCGGGTGGGACGGGTGATCCCCGTCCGGCGGGTTCGATTCCCGTCCACCTCCGCCACCCCCGGGCCCGGCCGCGCCGGTGGCGCCGGCCGGGGCCGGCCTACACCGTGAGCAGGTCGCGGGCGCCGGTGTCGGAGCTGGGGTGGCGGAGCTTCGACATCGCCCGCGCCTCGATCTGGCGGATGCGCTCGCGGGTCAGGTTGAAGTGCTCCCCCACCTCCTCGAGCGTGCGCGGCTCCCCCCGGTCCAGCCCGAAGCGCAGGCGCAGGATCTCGCGCTCCCGCTCGTCGAGGGGGCCGAGGAGCCGGGAGATCTCGTCGGGCAGCAGCGACGTCGCCGCCACCTCGAAGGGGGACTCGGCCGAGCGGTCCTCCACCACGTCGCCCAGCTCGGCGTCGCCGTCCTCCCGCAGGGGCTCGGAGAGCGAGAGCGGCTCGGCGGCGAAGCGCAGGGCCTCGGTGACCTTGTCCTCCGGCATCTCCACCTCGGCCGACAGCTCCGAGAGGGTGGCCGGCCGGCCCAGCTTCAGCTCCAGGCGGGCCCGGGCCTTCTGCAAGCGGGCCAGGGTGTCGCCGGCGTGGACGGGGAGGCGGATGGTCCGGCCCGTGTTGGCGATGCCGCGGGTGATGGCCTGGCGGATCCACCACGTGGCGTAGGTCGAGAACTTGAACCCCTTGCGCCAGTCGAACTTCTCCACGGCGTGCATCAGGCCGAGGTTGCCCTCCTGGATCAGGTCGAGCAGGGGCAGCCCCGACGCCTGGTACTTCTTGGCGATGGAGACGACGAGGCGGAGGTTCGACTGGACGAAGGTGCGCTGGGCGTCGTCGCCCACCTTGAGGTGGCGGCGCAGCTCGCGCCGGCGGGGGGCGGGCAGGGCCTTGCCGTGGGTCTCCAGCTCCTGGCGCGCCGAGTTGCCGGCCTCGATGGCCTGGGCCAGCCGCACCTCGTCGTCCTTGGTGAGCAGGGGGTACTGCCCGATGTCGGTGAGGTAGAGGCGGACAAGGTCTTCCTCGTCCCGCTCGACTCGCTCCTTGGCCACAGTCCCCAAACCCTTCATCCGTCGGCGCCACGAGGCCCTGGCACGGTCCGGCGCCGAGAGCGAGGTCATCCCCTTCCTGGAAGGGAATGGATGGAACACGTCTCCCTTCACCATACCGGCGGAGTCAAGGGACCCATTCCGTGGGCGCCGCTCAGGGTTCGACGCCTGCGGGCCATCCCCTGCCGGCCCGATCGGCTGGTGCGGCGGGCGATCGCGCCCGCCGCCGGCGGGCCACCGGGACCTCGGCCACGACGATGCCGGCCAGGATGACCAGGCCGCCGGCCACGCCCCGGGCGCCGAGGCGCTCGCCGGTGGCGTGGCCCAGGGCGGCGGCGACCACCGGCTCCAGCATGAGCAGCAGCGACGTGCGGGTCGGCCCCACGCGCCGCTGCCCCCACACCTGGAGGGCGAAGGCGAGGGCGGAGACGGCGGCGCCGGTGAACAGGGCGGCGGCCCACACCCGGGCCGGGAACCCGTAGCCGCCCAGGAACGCCCCGGGGACGAGGCACACGGCCCCCACCACCAGGAGCTGGACGGCGGTGAGGGCCGACGTGTCGAAGCGCGGGGCCAGCTCGGCCAGCAGCACGATGTGCACGGCGAAGGCGACGGCGCAGCCCAGGGTGAGCAGCTCGCCGCGGCCCGCGCCGGCGCCCTCGCCGGTGAGCAGCACCAGGCCGGCGGCGGCGACCGCCACGCCGGCGAGGGTCGCCGGCCTCGGGCGCCGATGGAGGACCAGCGCCGAGATGAGGGGCACGATCACCACCAGGAGGTAGGTCACGAACGCCGACACGGGGGCGGTCGTGTACTGGAGGCCCACCGTCTGGAGCAGGTAGCCGGCCAGCAGGACGAGCCCGCACACCGCTCCCGCCCGCCCCACGCCGGCGCCCGGGGCGGCCGGTCGCCGCCGGAGGGCGAAGGGCGCCAGCACGGCGGCGCCGACGAGGAAGCGCACGGCGAGGAAGGGGACGACGCCGGCCTCGGCGACCGCATCGCGCACGACCACGAAGG
>JBOGHR010000528.1:0-4883 GCA_050744905.1 Acidimicrobiales bacterium | reverse complement strand
GCCCCGCCCGGCGCCCCCGGTGGGCGGGCCGGCGGCGAAGCGCGACGTCAGCCGGGCCTCCATCTCCGCCAGGTCGGCCTTGGTGGCGAACCCGAGGGCCGACAGCTGGTCGGCCAGCTCGCTGCGGATGGTGGCCGCCAGGTCGCCCGTCCCCCTCCGGCTGCGCTCCAGCAGCTCCTCGACGCGGTCCTGGGCGTGCTCGCGCTGGAGCTCGCCCGCCCTGACCAGCTCCTTCACGATGGCCTCGGCCCGGGCCCGGGTCAGCTGGGTGAGGGCGATCCCCGCCTCGATGTAGCGGCGGAGCGGATCGCTGTCGCTCATGGCGGAGATCCTAGATCTCCCCGGTAGCGCGAAGGTTGAACGATGTGACAGGTTCTCGTCAGTGTGGGGGCGTGGGGGCTCTGCCCCCCGCTGACGCCCTGGCCACGAACGCTCGCCGCGATCGCAGCGGCAAGGTCCGTGGCCGCACTCGCCCGCCGGAGCACGATCCGACTCGACCGAATGGAGTGAGCGAAGCGAACGAATGAGGGCGAAGCGCTAGCCTCCGCGCCCGTGGCCAGGGAACCCGGCGAGGTAGGGCCGCGCCGCTGGCCCCGCCGGCTGCTGCTCGGCGCCAACGTGCTCGTCGCCCTCTGCCTGGTGGCCACCGGCCTCACCTACGCCTACCTGAAGTGGCAGTTCGGCAAGGTCGACAAGATCGACTTCGCCTGCGACGTGCTCCGCAACTGCGGCGACGACGACCCGGGCCGCCCCATGAACGTCCTGCTGGTGGGGTCGGACAGCCGGGCCGAGATCTCCGCCGAGGAGCAGGAGCAGTTCGGCACCGAGCAGGACGCCGGCGGCCAGCGCAGCGACACGATCATCCTCCTCCACGTCGACCCCGAGGCCGAGAAGGCCCGGCTGATGTCCATCCCCCGCGACCTCTCGGTGCCCATCTCGGGCGGCGACGACCGCCGCCCCCGGCGGATCAACTCGGCGTTCGCCCAGGGCCCCGAGGTCCTCATCGCCACCATCCGCGACCAGCTCGGCATCGACATCGACCACTACGCCCAGGTGGACTTCAACGGCTTCCGGGGGATCGTGGACGCCATCGGCGGCGTCGACATGTACTTCCCGTCCCCCGTGCGCGACCCGGTGTCGGGCCTGAACGTCGCCCAGCCCGGCTGCGTGCACCTCGACGGCGACAGCGCCCTGGCCTTCGTGCGCAGCCGCAACTACCAGTACCAGGACGGCGGGCGGTGGCGGGTGGACCGCACGGCCGACCTGGGGCGCATCGAGCGCCAGCAGACCTTCATCCGCCGGGTCATCGGCAAGGCCTCCGAGGTGGGGCGCAACCCGGTGCGGCTCAACTCGATAATCAACAGCGCGGTGCCCAACGTGAAGATCGACTCGGCGTTCTCCACCAAGGACATGCTGCGGCTGGCCAAGCGGTTCCGCTCGCTGGAGCCCGACGCCGTCGAGATGCTCCCCCTCCCGACCTACGGGGCCCGGGAGGGCGGGGCCTCGGTGCTCAAGCTCAAGCAGCCGGAGGCGAGCCAGATCGTCGAGCGCTTCGTCGGCGGCACCGATCCCGAGGCGGCGGGGCCGCCGCCGGCGGTGCTCCCGGGCACGGTGCGGGTCAGGGTCCTCAACGGCACGGGCACCGGCGGCCAGGCCGGCGCCGCCGCCGAGGCCCTGCGGGAGGCCAACTTCTCCATCTCGGCCACCGGCGACGCCGACAACTTCGAGTACCGGCGCAGCGTCATCCGCTACGCCGACGGCCAGCTCCCCAAGGCGGAGCTGCTCCAGGCCTACGTGGACGGGCCGACCCAGCTGCGCGAGGACTCGGCCCTGCGGGGCGGCGACCTGGTGCTGGTCACCGGCGCCGGCTTCAACGGGATCCGGGAGGCGCCGGGCCGGGCGGCGTCCACCACCGCTCCGCCCAACACCGCCGCCCCGGCGGCGACGACCACGGCGGCGCCCGCCCCGGCGGAGCCCGGGTGCTGAGCCCGAGGAGGAGGACACCGTGAGGGGGCTGATCCTGTCGGGCGGCGCCGGCACCCGGCTGCGCCCGATCACCTACACCAGCGCCAAGCAGCTCGTTCCGGTGGCCAACAAGCCCATCCTGTTCTACGGGCTGGAGGACATGGCCGCCGCCGGCATCACCGAGATCGGCATCGTCATCGGCGACACGGGCGACGAGATCAAGGCGGCGGTGGGGGACGGGTCGCGGTGGGGGCTGGACGTCACCTACCTGCCCCAGGAGGCGCCCCTGGGGCTGGCCCACTGCGTGCTGATCGCCCGGGATTACCTGGGCGACGAGGACTTCGTGATGTACCTGGGGGACAACCTGCTCCAGCAGGGGCTGCGCGAGTTCGTCGAGCACTTCGAGGCCGACCGCCACGACGTGGCCGCCCAGATCCTGTTGTGCAAGGTGCCCGACCCCCAGCGCTTCGGCGTGGCCGAGCTGGACGCGGGCGGCGAGGTGGTGCGCCTGGTCGAGAAGCCGACGGAGCCGCCGTCGGACCTGGCCCTGGTCGGCATCTACCTGTTCGACCACCACATCCACGACGCGGTGCGGGCCATCGAGCCGTCGGCCCGGGGGGAGCTGGAGATCACCGACGCCATCCAGGCCCTGGTGGACGGGGGCCACCGCGTCCGGGCCCAGGTCCTCGACGGGTGGTGGATCGACACCGGCAAGCTGACCCCGCTGCTGGAGGCGAACCGGCTGATCCTGGAGATGCTGGACCGGCGCATCGCCGGCTCGGTCGACGACGGCAGCCGCATCGACGGCCGGGTGGTGGTGCAGCCGGGCGCCGAGATCGTCCGCTCCACGGTGCGGGGGCCGGCCATCATCGGGGAGGGCACGCGCATCGTGGACTCCTACATCGGCCCCTTCACCGCCGTCTACCACGACTGCCTGGTCGAGGGCTCGGAGGTGGAGCACTCGGTGGTGCTCGAGCACAGCCGGATCGTGGGCGCCGGGCGGCTCATCGACTCGCTGATCGGCCGCGAGGTGGAGGTCACCCGCAGCGCCGAGCGGCCGGTGGCCAACCGGCTGGTCCTGGGCGACCACAGCGTCGTCGACCTCGGGTGAGCCGGTAGCCTCCTCCTGTGAACCGGACCGGCGCCCCAGGCGAAGCGTGCCCGTCGTCCGCCGGTCGCCCGGCCAGCGGCGGTGCGGGCCGGTGAGGCTGCTCGTCACCGGCGGCGCCGGGTTCATCGGGTCCAACTACGTCCGCCACGTGCTGGCCACCACCGACGACGAGGTCACCGTCCTCGACCTGCTGACCTACGCCGGCAACCTGGCCACCCTGGCCGACGTCGAGGGCCACCCCCGGTACCGCTTCGTCAAGGGCGACGTGTGCGACCGCGAGGCGGTGGAGCAGGCCATGGCCGGCCACGACGCCGTGGTCCACCTCGCGGCCGAGAGCCACGTCGACCGCTCCATCGTCAGCCCGGACGAGTTCGTGCACACCAACTGCCAGGGCACCAACGTGGTCCTCGACGTGGCCCGCCGCCTGGAGGTGGGGCGGGTGCTGCACGTCTCCACCGACGAGGTGTACGGCTCGGTGGAGGCGGGCTCGTCGCTGGAGTCCGACGCGCTGGCGCCCCGCTCGCCGTACAGCGCGTCCAAGGCCGGCTCCGACCTCATCGCCCTGTCGTACTTCACCACCTACGACGTGCCGGTGATGGTGACGCGCTCGTCGAACAACTTCGGGCCCTACCAGTACCCGGAGAAGGTCATCCCGCTGTTCGTCACCAACCTGCTCGACGGCCTCCCCGTGCCCCTCTACGGCGACGGGATGAACGTGCGCGACTGGTGCTACGTGGACGACAACTGCGCTGCGCTGGACGTCGTGCTGCGCCGTGGGCGGCCGGGGGAGATCTACAACGTGGGCGGCGGCAACGAGGTGCCGAACCGGGCGCTGGTCGACATGATCCTCGCCCTGGTGGGCGCCGACGAGTCGATGGTGAGCTACGTCCCCGACCGGCTGGGGCACGACCGGCGCTACTCGGTCGACTGCTCCAAGGTCGGCGCCCTGGGCTGGGCGCCCGCCCGCCGCCTGGACGAGGCGCTGGCCGCCACCGTGGAGTGGTACCGCGACAACCGCTGGTGGTGGGAGCCGTTGAAGTGATCGCCCCCGCCCGCCCGCTCCGCCCGCCGCCGGCGGCCGGCCCCCGGTGAGGGTCCTCCTCACCGGCGGGTCGGGCCAGCTGGGCACCGAGCTGGTGCCGGCCTTCTCGCCCCACGACGTGGTGGCCCCCGACCCGAGGGCGCTCGACCTCGCCTCCCGGGACTCGGTGCTCCAGTCGATCACCTCGGTCGCCCCCGACGTGGTGGTGCACGCCGGGGCGTGGACGGACGTGGACGGCTGCGAGCGCGACCCGGACCGGGCCCTCCAGGTCAACGCCCTGGGCACCCGGCACGTGGTCGAGGCGGCCCGGATCGTGGGGGCCCGGGTGGTGTACCTGTCGACCGACTACGTCTTCGCCGGCGACGCCACCCGGCCCTACAACGAGTGGGACGCCACCGGGCCCCTGTCGGCCTACGGGCGCTCGAAGCTGGGCGGCGAGCACGAGTTGGGCCCCGACGCCACGATCGTCCGCACGGCCTGGGTGTGCGGGCGGGTCGGGCGGAACTTCGTGAAGACGATGCTCGCGGCGGCGGCGCCCCCGCCGCCCCAGGGCCTTGCCGTGGTGGACGACCAGCACGGGTGCCCGACCTTCGCCGACGACCTGGCCGCCGCCATCGTCCGGCTCACCGTGGCCCGCCTGCCGGGCACGTTCCACGTGACCAACCAGGGCCGGACCACCTGGTTCGGGTTCGCGCGCGACATCCTGGCCGCCGCCGGCTCGGACCCCGCCCTGGTGCGGCCCGTCGCCACCGCCGACCTGCGGCC
>JBOGHR010000527.1:0-10075 GCA_050744905.1 Acidimicrobiales bacterium | reverse complement strand
GGTCCACCCGGCCCGAGCGACGAGCCCCCACGTCGACCTCCTGGAGGGCGAGGACGTCCGCGCCCAGTCCGGCGCAGAACGAGGCCAGCGCCGCCGTGTCGATGCCGCCGGCCGGCGTGCGGCCGTGCTGGACGTTGAAGGTGACGATCCTCATGGGGCCGCCCCAGCTGTAGCAACATTCCTCCGTGCCCTCCGACAACGCCGCCGCGTGGGACCGGTTCGCCGCCACCTACGAGGCGCACGCCCGCCCTCCCGCCGACGTGGCCCACTACGGCGCCGACATCGGCACCGAGGCCGACTTCCGCCTCCTCGGCGACCTGGCGCGCAAGCGGGTCCTGGAGCTGGGCTGCGGCGCGGCCCAGAACTCCATCGCGTTCGCCAAGCAGGGCGCCATCGCCATCGGCGTCGACACGTCGGCCGAGATGCTGGCCATCGGGCGGCGCCTGTGCGAGCGGGAGGAGGTGCGGGTCGAGCTGCGCCAGGGCGACATGGCCGACCTGGCGTTCCTGCGCGCCGACTCGGTCGACCTGGTGTTCAGCTCGGGCGCGTTCGGCTTCGTGGAGGACCTGGGCCGGGTGCTCCGCCAGGTGCACCGGGTGCTGCGCACCGGCGCTCCGCTGGTGTTCTCGCTCCCCCACCCCGCCTACCACATGATCGACGGCGACGACCCCGAGCAGCCGCCGCGCATACGGCGCTCGTACTTCGACCGCTCGCCCCGGGAGCGCCACCGCCACGGGGTGACGTTCACGGTGCACCACCACACCATCGGCGACCTGCACACCTCGCTCACCCGCGCCAGCTACTCGGTGGACACCATCCTGGAGCCGGCGCCCGTGGCCGGCGGCCCGCGCAGCGACCAGTGGCAGGAGGCGTTCCGCTACGTCCCCCGCACGCTCGTCTTCCGGGCCCGCAAGCTCGGCAACTGATGCCATGAAGGAGCGCAGCGCTGCTCCTGCGTGACGGGGGCCGGTGGGGCGTACGGGCCCGGCGCCGAGCAAGGAGAAGCGTCGTGGCCGTTGATCTGGTTGGCGTGGTGTACGAGTGCCCGAGCTGTGGGGAGCGACTGGTCGAGCAGCGGTGCCCCGAGTGCAACGTGTTCTGCCGACTGGTGGGGCCGGGCGGTCACTGCCCCGCCTGCGACGAGGTGGTGCTGGTCGACGACTTGAGCGTCCACGCGTGAGCGGGGCCTCCTCCCGTCGTCGGGAACCGAGTGCAGCAGGCACACTCGGGGTTCCAACACCCACCCGACGACGAAAGAAGGTTCCCGTGGAACAGCAACGACACTACGTCGGCATCGACCTGCACCGCAGGCGTTCGGTGATCGTGCGCCGCAGCGCCGAGGGCGACACGCTCGGCACCGTCCGCATCGACAACGACCCGCTCGCCCTGGCCGCCGAGGTGGCCAAGGCCGGGGAGGCGCCC
Organism: Acidimicrobiales bacterium; assembly: GCA_050744905.1. Lineage (GTDB taxonomy): Bacteria > Actinomycetota > Acidimicrobiia > Acidimicrobiales > DATLFN01. The sequence goes on along the minus strand of JBOGHR010000527.1, from coordinate 8,653 downwards.
GAGGTGGTCCTCGAGGCCACCCTGGGCTGGTACTGGGCGGCCGACGTGCTGGCCGAGCTCGGCGCCACCGTGCACCTGGCCCATCCGCTGGGCAACAACTGGGGACACCGGAGGGTCAAGAACGACGAGCGCGACGCCACCGACCTGGTCGACCTGTTGCGCATGGGACGCCTGGCCGAGGCCTGGGTGGCCCCGCCGGCCACCCGCGAGCTACGCGAGCTGGTGCGCTACCGGGCCAAGCTGGTCAACCTGCGCTCGGGCCTCAAGGCCCAGGTCCACTCGGTGCTGGCCAAAGAGGGCGTGGCGGTGGGCGTGTCGGACCTGTTCGGGGTGGCCGGCACGCAGCTGTTGGACACCGTGAAGTTGGCCGAGGCCTACACGGTTCGGGTGGAGTCGCTGCGAGACGTCATCGAGGTGGTCGAGCGCGAGGTCGCCATGCTGGCCCGGCGCATCGAGGCCGCCCTGGCTGACGACGCCGGCTACCAGGCCGTGCAGGCCATCCCCGGGGTGGGCCCGGTGCTCGGGGCGGTGTTCGTGGCCGAGATCGGCGACGTGGGCCGCTTCGCCTCCGCCCGCCACCTGTGCTCGTGGGCCGGGCTGACGCCCACCCACCGCGAGTCCGACACCACCGTGCACCGGGGCCACATCTCCAAGCAGGGGTCGCGCCTGGTGCGCTGGGCGGCCGTGGAGGCGGTGGCCCGCCAGCGCGGGGCCACGCCCATCCGGGCCCACCACCACCGGGTGGCCGAGCGCCGGGGCCGCAACATCGGGCGGGTGGCGGCCGCCCGCAAGCTGCTCACCCTCGTCCACTACGGCCTGCGTGACGGCGAGATCCGTTGCCTGGGCGAGACGGGGTGAACGGACCGGGCGCAGCCCGGCGCGAGCTCGTTACGCGTCATGGCCCCCGTCTTCGAACGGCGAGGCCGAGCAACTGATTGAGCCCGCCTGGCTGCGGCCGAACGACTCCATGTCGCCCACCCGGCGCGACGAAGGGATGACCGGCACCCGGTTCCCCCGGGCTGCCCCGCCAGCACTGCCTGGCCCTGGAGAACGACCGCAACGCGTCCTGACCGGCCGCACACCCGGCTCCGACGGACGACGACCAACCGCAACTACGAAGCCCTGACGGGCTTCGTCAACCAGTGTGTCGCCGGCAGGTGACCGGGCCGTCAAGGCTTCCCCTACGGGCGGCCTGCGGCCGGCCTTGACCGCCCTCGTCTCAGCGCGCCCGGACTTCGAGGCGCACTTCGCCGCGCCCGGGCCCCGGGCCACGGGCCATCGCGACGCACGATCAACTACCAAAGGTGCCGGCCGGAGGCCGGCTCAGCGCTTGACAAGGAGCGCTCCTTCAGGGAGCTTGACAAGGAGCGCTCCTTCAGGGATGACGACCCGGGGTACCGTCCCGGCGTGGACGGGCGGCTCGTGCTCTGGGACGTGGACGGCACCCTGCTGCGCACCAACGGGGTGGCCCAGCGGGCGTTCGACGTCGCCGCCGAGCACGTGCTCGGCCGCCGGCCCGGCCCCCACGAGGTGCGCATGAGCGGCAAGACCGACCCGCTCATCGCCCTCGAGATCCTGCTGTTCGCCGGGCTGGCCGAGGAGGAGGCCCGGCGGCTCCTCCGCCGGGTCGTCGAGCGCCTGGAGGCCGAGCTGGAGGGCGCCCGGGACCTGGTCCGCGAGCAGGGCCACGTGATGGCGGGCGTGGAGGCGCTCCTGGCCGGGCTGCACGACGACCCCCGGGTCACGCAGTCGGTGCTGACCGGCAACACGGCGTCGAACGCCGCCGTGAAGCTGGAGGCGTTCGCCCTCGACCGCTGGATCGACGTCGACGTCGGCGCCTTCGGCAGCGACGACTCCGACCGCGAGCAGCTCGTCCCCGTCGCCCTCGACCGGGTCAGGCGCCTCCGGGGCCGGGACCTCGGGCCCGAGCAGGTCTGGGTGGTGGGCGACACGCCGCGGGACCTGGCCTGCGCCCGAGCCGGCGGCGCCCGGTGCCTGCTCGTCGCCACCGGCCGGTTCCCGATCGAGGAGCTGGAGGCGGAGGAGCCCGACGAGGTGCTCCCCGACCTCACCGACACCGAGGCGGTCCTGAAGCTCCTGCGCTCGTGACCCGTTCTTTGTAGGGCAAACGACCTCTGAGGTCGTTTGCCCTACGAAGAACGATGCTCGTCCTGCTCGGCCCACCACTCGTCGAGGCGGCGGAGGGCCTCCTCCTCGCCCAGCGGTCCCTCCTCGATGCGCAGCTCCAGCAGGTGCTCCAGGGCCCGCCCCACCGCCGGCCCCGGCGGGATGCCGAGGTGCTCCATCACCCGCCGGCCGTCGACGTCGGGGCGCAGGCGGGCCAGCTCCTCCTCCTGGCGCAGCCGGGCGATGCGGGCCTCGAGCTCGTCCATGCGCCGGGCCAGGCTGCGGGCCTTGGCCTCGTTGCGGGTGGTGCAGTCGCAGCGGGTGAGCTCGTTGAGCTCGTCCAGCAGCGGCCCGGCGTCGCGCACGTACCGGCGCACGGCGGCGTCCGTCCAGCCGCCGTCGCCCTCCCGGTAGCCGTGGAAGCGCAGGTGCAGCTCCACCAGGCGGGTGACGGCGGCGACGTCGTCGTTGGGGTAGCGAAGCGCCCTCATGCGCTCCCTCGTCATGCGGGCGCCCACCACCTCATGGTGGTGGAACGACACGCCGCCCGGCCCGAAGGCGCGGGTGCGGGGCTTGCCCACGTCGTGGAACAGGGCGGCCAGGCGCACGATGCGGTGGGCGGGATCGACCTTCTCCATCACCGCGAAGGTGTGCTCGAGCACGTCCTTGTGGCGGTGGACCGGGTCCTGCTCGACGGCCATGCCCGACAGCTCGGGCAGGAAGTGGTCGGCCAGGCCGGTGGCGACCAGGAGCCGCAGGCCGGCGGTGGGGCGCTCGACCGTGACCAGCCTGTCGAGCTCGTCGCGGATGCGCTCGGCGGAGACGATCTCCAGCCGGTCCCGCAGCTTCTCCACCGCGGCCACCACGTCGGCGTCGGGCGTGAGGCCGAACCCGGCGACGAACCGGGCCGCCCGCAGCATCCGCAGCGGGTCGTCGGTGAACGACTCCTCGGGCGCCAGCGGCGTCCGGAGCCGCCCGGCGGCCAGGTCCCCGATGCCGCCGAAGGGGTCGACCAGCGCCAGGTCGGGCAGGCGCAGCGCCATGGCGTTGACCGTGAAGTCACGCCGCGACAGGTCGGCCTCGACGGCGTCGGCGAACTCGACCTCGGGCTTGCGGGACTCGGGGACGTAGGCCTCGGCCCGGTGGGTGGTGATCTCGTAGCGGCGGCCGGACCGCTGCACCCCGATGGTGCCGAAGCGCTCGCCCTGGTCCCACAGGGCGTCGGCGCCGGGGCGCACCAGCTCCTTGATGCGCGCCGGGCGGGCGTCGGTGGTGAGGTCGACGTCGGCGTCGGGGCCCAGGCGGTCCAGCACGGCGTCGCGGACGACGCCACCGACCAGGTACAGCCGGTGGCCGGCCGCCGCGAACCGCTCGGCCAGCCACGCCGTCTCGTCGATCAGGGGCCGGAGCCGCTCGGGGACCACCGGTCGAGGGTAGTGGGCGCTCCGCGGGAGGCCCCGGGGGATCGGGCCGGCCTGCTCGCTACGTGGGGATGAGGCCGGCCTGCTGGAGCGAGATGCGGAAGTCGTGGGGGTTGGAGGCGGACGCCATGGCGCTGCGCAGGTCCTCCAGGCCGTTCTTGAACAGGTTGATCAGGCTCTTGTCGAACGTCTGCATCCCGTAGTACTCGCCGTCGGCGATGATCTCGTCGATCGAGTCGTTGTCCCCCTGCTCGGGGTCGACGATGCGGTCGAAGATGCGCCCCGTCATCACCAGCACCTCGACGCTGGGCACCCGGCCCTTGTGGTCGGCCCGCTCCAGCAGGCGCTGGCTGACCACCCCCCTGAGGGACGAGGCCAGGGAGAGGCGGACCTGCTTCTGCTGGAATGGGGGGAAGAAGTCGACGATGCGGTTGACCGTCTCCACGGCGTTGGTCGTGTGGAGGGTGGAGAGCACCAGGTGGCCGGTCTCGGCGGCGGCCAGGGCCGCCCACACCGTCTCGGGGTCGCGCATCTCGCCGATGAAGATGACGTCGGGGTCCTGGCGCAGCACCCGGCGCATGGCCGTGGCGTAGTCCTTGGTGTCCGCACCGATCTCCCGCTGGTTGACCAGCGCCTTCTTGTCGGTGTGGAGCACCTCGACGGGGTCCTCGACGGTGACCACGTTGACGGCCCGGGTGTCGTTGATGTGGTCGATCATCGCCGACATCGTCGTGGTCTTCCCCGAGCCGGTGGGGCCGGTGACCAGCACCATGCCCCGCTGCTCCTCGGCCAGGCGGCGTACGACGGGCGGCAGCCCGAGCGCCTCGAACGACGGGATGCCGGGCAGGACCCGGCGCAACACCAGGCCCACCGACCCCCGCTGGCGGAACACGTTCACCCGGAAGCGGCCGAGGGAGGGGAGCCCGAGGGCGAAGTCCGCCTCGGAGGTCGCCACGAACTCGTCGGCCCGCTCTCGGGGGAGCACCGAGAACGCCATGCGCTCGGCGTCCGCCGCCGTCACCGGGTCGAAGGGGGCGGGCAGGAGGTGGCCGTCAACCCGCACGTGGGGGGGCGAGCCGACCTTCACGTGGAGGTCCGACCCGGACTGCGCCACGGTGTAGCGGAGGAGCTCGTCGAGGTCCAGCATCACCGGAGCATCGGCACGGCGGGCCCCGGTCCTTGAGCGCCGTCCTGCGCCGCCGGCGTCCCGCTCGGTAACCTCGACGTGCCGTGGGCGCGAACCTGGAGGTGATCCGGTGGGGCCGGGAGCGGGTGCGCACCGGCCCGTGGCGGGGCGACCACCGCATCGCCTACCTCAGCCCCGTGCCCGACGCCCCGCTGCCGTCCGCCCACTTCGTCCGCCGCTGCCTCGACCAGCTGGCCGCCCGCGGCTACCGGCAGGTGATCACCTCGGCGCTCTCCTCGGCCGAGCAGGCCGGGTTCCTGGCCGCCGGCTTCGACGTCCACGAGGAGCTCCACCTGCTGGCCCACGACCTGCGCTCCGTGCCCGGCGCCGACACCTGGGGCCTGCGCCGGGCCGGGCGCGCCGACCACCCGGCCGTCCTCGCCGTCGACGGGCGGGCCTTCCCGGCGTTCTGGCGGATCGACGAGTCCAGCCTGGCCGACGCCCTGGCCGCCACACCCAACACCCGGTTCCGCGTCGCCGCCCCCGGCGGCCCCGTCGCCGGCTACGCGGTCACGGGCCGGGCCGGCCGGCGAGGGTTCCTCCAGCGCCTGGCCGTCGACCCCGCCCGCCAGCGCCAGGGCCTGGGGCGCGCCCTGGCGGTCGACGCCCTGCGCTGGTTGCAGCGGTGGCGGGTGGAGCAGGCGGTGGTCAACACCCAGATCAGCAACCAGGCGGCGCTGGTGCTGTACGAGAGCCTCGGCTTCCGCCGGGAGCAGGCCGGCCTGTGCGTCCTCACCGCGACCCTGGAGGCCCGCCCGGCCCCTGCAACGGCGGGCACCCGCGCCTCCTCCCCGGGGCGGGGCCTTCCCCGCCCGGGGCCGATGCCGTACGACCCGGCCGGGGCCCCGACCCCGGCCTCCTCCCCGGGGCGGGGCCCCCCTCCCCGCCCGGGGCCGTGACCCGCATCGGGGGCAGCGCGGGGGTGGCGGTGGCGGCCGTCCTCGCCGGCGCCCTGGCCCTGGTGCCCGCCCCGCCCGTCGGCGCCCAGGACTCGGGCAGCGTGCTGCGCCTGGCCTCGCAGACCCCGTGGGTGGGCCCCGGTGAGGAGCTCGCCCTCCGGCTGAACGTGACCACCGCCGAGGCCCCCGCCGAGGTGGAGCTGGCGGTGGCCGTGTACCGGCGGGCCCGCAACCGCTCCGAGTTCGCCCGCACCCTGCTCGACGGCCCGCGGGGCAACCCCGTCACCGTCGTGCCGCCCGCCCCGCTGTCGGAGCTGGCCACCGACCCGGCGGGGGCGGTGGTCGTCCGCCTCCCCCTCCAGGACCCGGCCCAGCCCGTGGATCCCGCCCGCCTCCGGCTGAGCGCCGAGGGCGTGTACCCGGTACGGGTCGAGCTGCGGGAGGCGGGCGGCGGCGAGACCCTGGCCGGCCTCGTCACCCACCTGGTGTACACCAGCCCGCCCCAGCCCGGCGGCCGGGCCCTCGACGCCGCCCTGGTGCTGCCCGTCCACGCCGGCCTCGCCCTGCAACCCGACGGCAGCCGGTCGCTGCCCCGCCGCGACGCCGCCGCCCTCGACGCCCTCGCCCGCTCGCTGGAGGCCCACCCCGGCGTGCCCGTCACCCTGCTGCCCACCCCCGAGACGCTGGCCGCCCTCGACGCCAGCGCCCGGCCCGAGGACCGCGAGACGCTCGCCGCCCTCCGCCGCAGCCTGGCCGGGCGCGAGGTGGCGGCCAGCACCTACGTCCCCGTCTCCCTGCCGGCGTTCGACCGTCCCAGCCTGGCCGCCGAGGCCGCCATCCAACTCGACCGGGGCAGCGAGGTGATCGAGCGCACCCTGGGCCGGCGCCCCGACCCCCGCACGTGGGTGGCCCAGGACCGCCTCGACGAGCGCTCCGTCGTCCGCCTGCGCCAGCAGCAGGTCGACCGGTTCGTGCTGCCGGAGCCGGCGTTCGAGCCGGTCGACGTGTCGGTGACCCTGGCCCAGCCCTTCGAGCTGGAGGCCCGCGCCGTGCGCCGCCCCTCGGCGGTGGCGGGCGACCGCGCCCTGGCCGCCCACTTCGGCCCCGCCGCCGACCCGGTGCTGGCCGCCCACCGCCTCCTCGCCGACCTGGCCGTCGTCTACCAGGACCACCCCAGCCGGGCCCGGGGCGTGGTGGTCGTGGTCCCCCGGTCCTGGCGGGCGGACAAGACCTTCCTCGACACCGTGCTCGCCGGCCTCTCCACCGCCACGGTCCTGGCCCCGTCGACGGTCGACACCGTCTTCGCCGACGTGCCCCCGGCCGTGACCGCCCGGGGCGCCCCCCTGGTGCGCAGGCTGGCGCCTCCCGAGGACCTGGCGGAGCTCCCGGCCTCCGAGGTGCAGGCCGCCCGCCGCCAGCTCGTGGCCTTCGCCACCATGCTCGCCCCCGAGAACCCCCTCGACGACGCCATCGAGGAGCTGCTCCTCGTCGCCCAGGGCGCCGACCTGCGGTCCCGGCGGCGCGACGCCTACCTGGACGGCGTGGAGTCCGCCATCCGGGCCCAGACCTCGGCGGTGCGGGTCCCCGACCACCGCTCGATCACCCTCACGGCCCGGACGGGCGAGATCCCCGTCACCGTGCTGAGCGCAGCGGGCTACCCGCTCAACGTGGAGATCCGCGTCGCCAGCGACAAGCTCGACTTCCCCCGCGGCGCCGTCCGCGCCGTGGGGCTCGACCGGCGCAGCACCACCGAGCGGTTCTCGGTGCGGGCGCGCACGTCGGGGTCGTTCCCCCTGCGGGTGAGCCTGGTCTCGCCCGACGGGGCCCTGGTGCTCGGCACCAGCCGGTTCACCGTGCGGTCGACCGCGGCGTCGGGCGTCGGCGTCGTGCTCTCGGCCGGGGCGGGGACGTTCCTCCTCCTGTGGTGGGCCCGCCACCTGGTCCGGGGCCGGCGCAACCGGCGCCTGGTCCCTGCGTGAGCGAGGGGGGCCGGGGCGCCGACGGCGACCTGAGGGGCGAGGCGGGCACGGGCGCCCCGCGGCCCACCCTGGCCCGCAGCGCGGCGGTCATGGCCGCCGGCACCCTGCTGTCGCGGGTGACCGGCTTCGGGAGGCTGGTGGCCCTGGCCTACGCCATGGGCTTCACCCGGCTGACCGACAGCTACGACCTGGCCAACGTCACCCCCAACATCGTCTACGAGCTGATCCTGGGCGGCATCCTGTCGGCCACCCTGCTGCCCGTCTTCGTCGACCTCCTCGCCACCGGCGACGAGGACGAGGAGCAGGCCTGGCGGGCGGTGTCGGCGGTCGTCACGACGGCCGGCGTCCTGGTGGTGGCGGTCACCGGGCTGTTCGTGGTGGTGGCGCCCTGGCTGGTCCGGCTCTACACCATCGGCAATACCGACCCGTCGCTGGACGCCCAGCGCGACGTCGCCACCAGCCTGCTGCGGATGTTCGCCCCCCAGGTCGCCTTCTACGGGATGGTGGCCCTGACGACCGCGGTGCTCCACGCCCGCCGCCGCTTCGCGGCCGTGATGTTCGCCCCCGTCCTCAACAACGTCGTGGTGATCGGCGTGCTCCTCGCCCTGCCCCACGTGGTGGACGACGTGTCGCTGGCCGCCGTCCGCGACGACGCCGGCGCCCGCCTCCTCCTCGGCCTGGGGACCACGGCCGGGGTGGCGGCCATGGCCCTGGCCCTGCTGCCGTCCCTGCGCCGGTCGGGCGCCCGCCTGAGGCCGGTGTGGGCGCCGCGGCACCCGGCCGTCGTGCGCATCGTGCGCCTGTCGGGGTGGACGTTCGGCTACGTGGCCGCCAACCAGGTCGCCCTCATGGTCGTGCTGATCCTGGCCAACGGCGACGCCGGGGACGTGGCCGCCTACCGGGCGGCCATGATCTTCTTCCTCCTGCCCCACGGCGTGTTCGCCGTGTCCGTCGCCACCGCCCTGCTGCCCGACCTGGCCGAGCGCTGGGCGCTGGGCGACCCCGCCGGCTTCGGCCGCCAGGCGGCGCGCGGGCTGCGCA
>JBOGHR010000526.1:0-1905 GCA_050744905.1 Acidimicrobiales bacterium | reverse complement strand
CCCCTCGGCTCGCCGCCGCCCGGCGCCGGCGCTGGCCGCCGCCTGAGCGTGCTGGGGAGGGAGGGGCTAGTGTGCAGGCCGCTCGCTGGAAACCAGGTGGGAGTCCGATCCGGGCAATGCGCGACATCACCTCCATCGTCACCAGGCCGGAGTTCCTCCTGCCGGTGCTGGCCATCGTCGGCGTCACCATCGCCGCCCTGCGCCTCACCGCCCAGAACCGCCGGGCGGAGCAGTCCCACCGCCTCCGCATCGATCACGTCGACCGCGGAGGCGACGACGACGGGGTTGCCGTCCACCCCGGCCGGCAGGTCGCGCGGGAGCCGGCCGACCGGTCGGCGCCCGGCGTGGCCCCCGAGCGGCCCACCGTCACCTTCGCCGACGTGGCCGGCCTCGACGACGCCATCGCCGAGCTGCGGGAGGTCACCGAGTACCTGTCGGACCCCGAGCGGTTCCGGCGCCTAGGGGCCGAGCTGCCCCGCGGCATCCTCCTCCACGGCCTGCCCGGCTGCGGCAAGACGCTGCTGGCCCGGGCGCTGGCCGGCGAGACGGGGGTACCCTTCTACTTCGTGTCGGCGTCGAGCTTCGTGGAGAAGTTCGTGGGCGTGGGCGCCGCCCGGGTGCGGGAGCTGTTCCAGGAGGCCAAGAACCACGCCCCGTCCATCGTGTTCATCGACGAGCTCGACGCCGTGGGCCGCAGGCGCGACTCCGACGGCGGCGGCACCCGCGAGTTCGACCACACGCTGAACCAGCTGCTGGTGGAGCTCGACGGCTTCCTCGGCTCGTCGGGAGTGCTCCTCCTCGCCGCCACCAACCGCCCGGAGCTGATCGACCCCGCCCTGCTGCGCCCCGGCCGCTTCGACCGCCGCATCGCGATCGGCCGGCCCGACGTGATGGGCAGGGAGAAGATCCTGCGCCTGCACGCCGCCAAGCGGCCGTTCTCGGGCCGGGTGGACTGGGCCGAGGTGGCGGCGACCACCGCCGGCCTCTCCCCCGCCGAGCTGGCCAACATCGTCAACGAGGCGGCCCTGCTGGCCGCCCGCCGACACCACCCCCGCATCTCGCCCGAGGACGTGGAGGAGGCCGCCGCCCGGGTGCTGTCCGGCACACGCAACTCCCGGCTGATGGACGACGAGGAGAAGCAGGTGGCCGCCGTGCACGAGGCGGGCCACGCCCTGCTCTCGGTGCTCGTGCGGGGAATGGCGCCGCCGGCGCGGGTCTCGATCGTGGGGCGCACCGGGGCGTTCGACAAGTCGCAGTGGTCGCCGGCCGACGACGGGGGCATCGTCACCAAGCGGGAGCTGATCGCCCGGCTCATCGTCCTGCTCGGCGGGCGGGCGGCCGAGGTCAACACCTTCGGCGAGCCCAGCACCCGGGCCGAGGACGACCTGGAGCAGGCGGCCGTGCTGGCCCGGCGCATGGTGGAGCGCCTGGCCATGACCGGCCGCTACGAGCTGGCGGCGGGCCGCCGGGACGACCCCCACTACTTCGAGGGCAGCGCCGGCGGGGCCGAGGTCCGCCAGCTCCTGGCCAAGTCGGAGCAGACGGCCCAGATCATCCTGCGCGACTTCCGGGGAGAGCTGTTCGCCATCGCCGGCGCCCTCGTCGAGCGGGAGACGCTGTCGTCCGCCGACGTGCTCCTGCTGGCAGGACGGGGACCGAGCCCCCGTCCCGTGGCCGACGTCCGGCAGATCAACGCCGGGTAGCAGGCCGGTAGGCCGCCCCCGGCGCCCGGCCGGTGCCGGCGCCGGCTGTCCCGGAGGACAGGGCGGGCGGCGCGATCTCCCCCGTCGTCCTCGACGCCCACGCGCTCACCGCGCCGTCGACGGCACTGCTGGAGCTGATCGCCTCGCAACCGGGTCCGCGCCCCCCGGCGCTGCTCGGCCCGGGGGGCGGCGCGCCGCGAGC
>JBOGHR010000525.1:0-7738 GCA_050744905.1 Acidimicrobiales bacterium | reverse complement strand
CGCCGTACCGCGCCCGCGTCGCCCCCGAGGACGTCCCCAAGGAGCGCAAGGTGGAGCTGCTGCTGCGGGCCGACGACGCCGCCCGCACCGGCCCGGGCGCGGGGGCCGTCGTGCAGGTGGGGGCCGGCTACGCCGACTCCCGGCGCCGCATCCAGGTGGCCAACTCCGACGGGCTGCTGGCCGGCGACGACGTCGTGCGCACCCGCTTCGGCGTGACGGCCGTCGCCAGGGGCGACACCGGCATGCAGACCGGCTACGAGGGCGTCGCCCGCACCATGGGCTTCGAGGTCTTCGACGACCTGGACGTGGAGGAGGTGGCGGCCAGGGCGGCGGCGCGGGCGCTGGCCAAGCTGGCGGCCCGCCCCGCCCCCACCGGCGTCGTCCCCGTGGTCATCGCCGCCGGCCGGGGGGCGGTGCTGTTCCACGAGGCGTGCGGCCACGGCCTGGAGGCCGACCACATCGAGAAGCAGTCATCGGTGTACCACGGCCGGGTGGGGGAGGTGGTGGCGAGCCCCCACGTCACCCTGGTCGACGACGGCACCATGGGCCGGCAGTGGGGGGCCTTCGCGGTGGACGACGAGGGGCGCCCGGCGCAGCGCAACGTCCTCATCGACGGCGGCGTGCTCACCGAGTACATGTGGGACGTCCTGCGGGCCCGCAAGGCGGGCCACGCCCCGTCGGGCAACGGCCGGCGCCAGAGCTACCAGGACCTGCCGATGGTGCGGATGACCAACACCTACCTGCTGGGCGGCACCGAGGACCCCGAGGAGCTGGTGCGCCAGACGCCCCACGGGGTGTACGTGGCCCAGATGGGCGGCGGCCAGGTCAACACCGCCACCGGCGACTTCGTGTTCGGCATGACCGAGGCGTACCTCATCGAGGACGGCGAGGTCACCGTGCCCCTCCGGGACGCCAACCTCATCGGCAACGGGCCGGAGGTGCTGCGCAACATCGACGCCGTGGCCGGCGACTTCGCCATGGCCGGCGGGGGCGGGATGTGCGGCAAGAACGGGCAGTCGGTCCCGGTGGGGATGGGCCAGCCCACGCTGCGGGTCACCGGCATCACCGTCGGCGGCACCGCCGGGTGACCCCGCCGCTCCTCGAGATCGCCAACCGGGTGGTGGGCTGGGCCCGCGACGGCGAGGAGGTGGAGGCCTACGTGGGGCGCAGCTCGGACACCCGCGTCGTCGTCTACGGCGGCGAGGTCGAGTCGCTGTCGTCGGCCACCGCCGAGGGCGTGGGCATCCGGGTGGTGGCCGGGCGCCGGCAGGGCTTCGCCTACGCCGGGTCGCTGGAGCCGGCGGTGGTCGAGGAGACCCTGGCCGAGGCCCGGGACAACGCCGCCTTCGGCACGCCCGACCAGCACCTGGGCCTGGCCGTCCCCGACGGCGTGGCCGCCGCCGACCTCGACCTGTGGCGCGACGACCTGGCGTCGTTCCCGGCGGCGGCCAAGGTCGACCTGGCCCTGGAGCTGGAGCGGCGGGTCAAGGCGGGCGACGGGCGGATCCGCTCGGTGGAGTCGTCGACCTACGGCGACGGGGCGGGCCAGGCGGCCGTCGCCACCACCACCGGCATCGCCGCCGCCTGGCGCCGCACCGGCTGCTACGTGTCCGCCTACGCCCTGGCCGGCGACGGGGACGAGACCCAGACCGGCGGCGGGTACTCGGTCGGGCGGGCGCCGGGGGACCTCGACGTGGGCAGGGCGGCGGCCGACGCCGTCGAGCGCTCCACCCGCCTGCTGGGGGCCCGCAAGCCGGCGTCGGCCCGGCTCCCGGTCGTGCTCGACGCCCGGGTGACCACCACGCTGCTGTCGATCCTGGCGGGGACGCTGAGCGGCGAGGCGGTGCTCAAGGGGCGCTCGCCGTTCGCCGACCGGCTGGGCGAGGAGGTCGCCGCACCCCTGCTGAGCCTGGTCGACGACCCCACCGATCCCGACGCCTACGGCGCCGCCGCCTACGACGCCGAGGGGCTGGCCACCCGGCGGAACGTGCTGGTGGAGGCCGGCGTGCTGCGGGGCTTCGTCTACGACACCTACGCCGGCCGGCGGGCGGGCGTGGCCTCCACCGGCTCGGCGGTGCGCGGCGGGTTCAAGTCGCCCCCCGGCGTCGGCTGCCGGGCCCTCAGCCTGGCGCCGGGCACCGAGAGCCAGTCCGAGATCCTGGCCCGGGTGGGGAGCGGGCTGCTGGTGCAGTCGGTGTCCGGCGTGCACTCGGGCGTCAACGCGGTGAGCGGGGACTTCTCGGTGGGCGCCGAGGGGATGCTGTTCCGGGACGGCGCCCTGGCCGAGCCGGTCCGGGAGCTCACCGTCGCCTCGACGCTCCAGCGGATGCTGCGCGACGTGGTCGCCGTGGGCGACGACCTGGAGTGGCTGCCCGGCTCGGCCGCCGGCGTCACCCTGGCCATCGACGGCATGAGCATGAGCGGCGCCTGAGCGGCGTTCGCGTCGCCGCCCGCCTTGCCCGTCCTCCATGCCATCGTCCTCGGGATCGTCCAGGGCCTGACCGAGTTCCTGCCCGTGTCGTCCAGCGGGCACCTGGTCGCGGTGCCCTGGCTGTTCGGGTGGGACGAGCTGGCCCGCGACCCCGAGCTCAACCGCACCTTCGACGTGGCGCTGCACGTGGGCACCTTCGTGGGCGCCCTGGCCTACTTCCGGGGCGACGTCGCCCGCTTCGCCTGCGCCGGGTGGCGCTCGCTGCGGCGGCGCTCTCTCCGGGACGACGACGGGCGCATGGCGTGGCTGCTGGCGGCCTCGGCCGTGCCCGCCGGCCTGGTCGGCCTCGTGCTGGACTCGTTCGTGGAGGAGCAGCTGGGCGCGGTGTGGCTCATCGGCGTGATGCTGGTGGCCTTCGGGGTGGTGCTGCTGTGGGCCGACCGCCTGGCCGGGGCCCGGGGCGAGCGGGAGTTCGGCGTGCGGGAGGCCGCCTTCATGGGGGCGGCCCAGGCGCTGGCGCTCCAGCCCGGCGTGTCCCGGTCGGGCGCCACCATGTCGATGGGGCGCTGGCTCGGGTTCTCCCGGGACGCCGCCGCCCGCCTGTCGTTCCTCATGAGCCTGCCCATCATCGGCGGCGTCGGCGTCTACAAGGGCCTCGACGTGCTGGCCGGCTCGGGCGTCCCCGCCGAGGTCCGCCCCGCCTTCGCCTGGGGGATGGCCGCCTCCGCCGTCACCGGGTTCCTGGCCGTGTGGGGGCTGCTGCGGTTCGTGCGCACCCGGTCCTTCCTCCCCTTCGTGGCCTACCGGGTCGTGGCCGGCGCCGCCGTCGTCGCCGTGGCCGCCTCCGGCCTGCGCTGACCGCGGCCCTGCGCGAGCTCTGTGCCAGGTGGGGGCGCACGACTGGCGCCCGACGGGGTGGTCATCCCTGAAGGAGCGCTCTTTGTCAAGTGCTGCGCCGGCCTTGGCCGGCACCTTTTGGATGTTGATCGGGCATCGCGACGGCTCGTGGGGTGCCACCACCCAGCCGGCCTGACGGCCGCCCTCAGCCGCCCGCGCCCCCGGCCCTGCCGTCGCCCGCGCCGGCCCGGCCGGCCAGCAGTCCGGCCAGGTCGGCGGCGTTGCGCACCCCCTTGTCGCCGTAGCAGTTGTTCATCAGCGCGTGGACCCGGTCCACCCGGGCGGCCAGCTCCTCCAGTCGGGGTACCCACGCCTCCAGCTCCTCCCGGCGGTAGAGGTAGTCGAACCGCTCGGCGGCGGTGACGTCCCGCCGGCCCCACGTGCCGTCGTTGCGGCCGTGGAAGCGCACCACGGCGGCGTCGGCGGTTGCCGCCACGACGGCCGGCAGCCCCGAGGCGGGCGGGGCGTCGACCACCACGTGGACCAGGCCGGCGTCGCGCAGCGCGCCCAGGGTGCGGTCCCGGTCCTCGGCGGTCGACCACCAGCGGGCCGAGCGGAGCTCGACGTGGAGGTTGTCGTCGGGCAGCCGCCGGCGGGCGGCGGTGAGCGCCTGGCGGTTGGCCTTCTTGGGGGTGAACCACTCCGGGTACTGGAGGAGCACGCCGCCGAGCTTCCCGGCCCGGCGCAACGGCTCCAGCGCGTGGCGGAAGCGGGCCCACGCCTCGTCGACGGCGTCGGGCGGGAGGTGGTGGGCGTAGAGGTTCCGCTCCCGGTGCTCCTCGGCGACGAGGCCGCGCAGGTCCTCCCACAGCGACTCCCGGCGGGTGGGGTGGCCGGTGAGGAGGCTGTAGGCCTTGACGTCCATGACGAACCGCGCCGGCGTCCGCTCCACCCAGCCCCCAGCCAGCGCGGGGGTGGGCGGCCAGTAGTAGGTGGAGTCCACCTCGACCACCGGGAACCGGGAGGCGTAGTAGGCGAGGCGCTCGGCCGCCGACATCGACTTCCTGGGGTACCAGTCGGTGCCCTTCACCAGCGTCGGGTCGGTCCACGAGCACGTGCCGGTGCGCACCTCGGCGCCGCCCAGGCGCAGGACGGGGCCCATCTCCATCGGCGACCGGTCTAGCGCTTCGACCTCATTCGTTCGCTTCGCTCACTCCATCCGGTCGAGTTGGATCGTGCTCCGGCGGGCGAGCGGAGCTCGCGCCGCCTCCGCCCCGTCCCTCCCGGTGCCCGCAGCCGCAGAGGCCGCCTGCGGCGGCGAGCGCGGCCACGGACCTTGCCGCTGCGAACACGCGACGGTCTGTGGCTAGGGCACCAGCGCGGGGGCGGGCCGCCGCACGTCAGGCGACGGCGTCGAGGGCCTGGCGCAGGTCGGCCACCAGGTCCCCGGCCGTCTCGATCCCGACCGACAGGCGGAGCAGGGACGGGTCGACGGCGAGGGGCGAGCCGGCGGCGCTGGCGTGGGTCATGCGCGCCGGGTGCTCGACGAGGGACTCCACCGCGCCGAGCGACTCGGCCAGGGTGAACAGGCGGGTCCGGCGCGCCACCTCCAGGGCCGCCGCCTCCCCGCCCGCGCACCGGAACGACACCATGCCGCCGAACCCCCGCATCTGGGCGGCCGCCACCGCGTGACCGGCGTGGGCCGCCAGCCCCGGCCACAGCACCGACGAGACCGCCGGGTGGGCCTCCAGCGCCTCGGCCACCGCCGCCGCGTTGGCGCAGTGGCGGTCCATGCGGACCCCGAGGGTCTTCACGCCCCGCAGCACCAGGTAGCAGTCGAACGGGCTGGGCACCGCGCCCGCCGCGTTCTGGAGGAAGCGGACCTGCTCGGCCAGCCCGGCGTCGTTCACGGCCACGAACCCGCCCACCACGTCGGAGTGGCCGCCCAGGTACTTGGTGGAGGAGTGGACGACCACGTCGGCGCCGAGGGACAGGGGCCGCTGGAGGTAGGGGGTGGCGAAGGTGTTGTCGACCACGCACACCGCACCGTGGCGGTGGCACAGCTCGGCCACGGCGGCGATGTCGGTGATGGACAGCAGCGGGTTGGTCGGCGTCTCCACCCACACCATGCCGATGGCGGGCGTGATCGCCTCCTCCACCGCCCGCCGGTCGCCCAGGGGGCAGGTGGTCGCCCGCAGGCGCCGCCCGTGCACCCGGGAGAGCAGCCGCCAGGTGCCGCCGTAGGCGTCGTCGCCCAGCACCACCGCACCGCCGTCGGGCACGGTGCGCAGGACGGCGTCCTCGGCCGACAGCCCGCTGGCGAAGGCCACCCCCGTGGTCGCCCCTTCCAGGGCGGCCAGGCACGCCTCCAGCGCGGCGCGGGTGGGGTTGCCCGAGCGGGAGTACTCGTACCCGGTGGGCTCGCCCACCGCCGGCTGGGCGAAGGTGGTGGCCAGGGTGATGGGGGGCACCACGGCGCCGGTGGCCGGGTCGGGCGCCTGGCCGGCGTGCACGGCGGTGGTCTCGAACCCCCAGCCGTCGCCCGGCGCCGGCGGCCCGGCCCTCACCGCGACGCCAGGAACCCGAGCAGGTCCGAGCGGGTGAGGATGCCGACGGGATGGCCGGCGTCGACCACCACGACGGCGCCCGCGCCCTCCAGCCGGTCGACGGCCAGCTCCACCGCCTCGCCCGACCCGACGGTGGGCAGCGGGCGGCCCATCACCGCCCCGACCGGCTTGTCGAGGAGGTGGGGGTCGTCGAATGCGGACTCCAGCAGCTGGCGCTCCTCCACCGCGCCCACCACCTCGGCGAAGGCGAGGGGCGGCTCGGCGCTGACCACGGGCACCTGCGACACCTGGTACTCCCGCATGATTCCGATGACGTCGCGGACGGTCTCCTCGGGGTGCACGTGGACGAGCCGGGGGAGGTCGCCGTCCTTGCGCTGGAGGAGGTCGCCCGCCGTCTGGCCGGCGGCCCGCAGGAAGCCGTAGTCGGCCATCCACGTGTCGTTGTAGAGCTTCGACAGGTAGCCGCGGCCGGAGTCCGGGAAGACGACGACGACCACGTCGGCGGGGCCCAGGTCCCGCCCCACCTCGAGCGCCGCCGCCACCGCCGTGCCGCACGAGCCGCCGACCAGGATGCCCTCCTCCCTGGTGATGCGCCGGGCGGTGGCGAACGAGTCCTGGTCGCTCACCGTCACCACCCGGTCGACCAGCGAGGCGTCGTAGGTGGTGGGCCAGAAGTCCTCGCCGATGCCCTCCACCAGGTAGGGCCGGCCGCTGCCGCCCGAGTACACCGACCCCTCGGGGTCGGCGCCCACGACGCGGACCTCCGGGTTCTTCGACTTGAGGTAGCGGCCCAACCCGGTGATCGTCCCCCCCGTGCCGATGGACGCCACCAGGTGGGTGATGCGCCCCCTGGTCTGCTCCCAGATCTCCGGGCCGGTGGTGCGGGCGTGGGCCTCGGGGTTCATGGGGTTGGAGTACTGGTCGGGCTTGTAGGCCCCCGGGATCTCCCCGACCAGCCGGTCGGAGACCGAGTAGTAGGACTCCGGGTGCTCGGGCGGCACGGCGGTGGGGCAGACGATCACCTCGGCGCCGTAGGCCCGCAGCAGGGCGACCTTCTCGGCGGCGATCTTGTCGGGCATGACGAAGATGCACCGGTAGCGCCGGCGGGCGGCCACGATGGCCAGGCCCACCCCGGTGTTGCCCGAGGTCGGCTCCACGATGGTGCCGCCCGGCCGCAGCCGGCCCTGGCGCTCGGCCTCGTCGATCATGGCCAGGGCGGGCCGGTCCTTCACGCTGCCGCCCGGGTTGAGCAGCTCCAGCTTGGCCAGCAGGTGGCAGTCGACGTCCCGCCCCACCCGGTCGAGGCGGACCAGCGGCGTGCGCCCGACCAGCTCGATCAGCGACGGGGCGGCGTCGAGGGCGGGGCCGGGATCGGTGAGGGGCCGCACCGGGATGCCGGGCGGCGACACGTCCTCGTCGGTGTAGAGGGTGACGGCCAGCCCGGCCCGGCGCAGGGCGGTGGCGGCGGCCACCGGCCCTACCACGGCCACCCGGCGAGGGATGTGCGTGCGGGCGTGGGCGATGTCGGCCGCCGCCAGCTCCGGCACCCGGATCACGTGCCCGGCGCGGGCGAGCAGCCGTTCCGGCACCTCGACCTCTCCAACGGCGACGAGAAGGTCCACCACGTCCGAGCGTACCGACTTCGTCGACCGGGCCGGCCCGATTCGCCGGCGCCGGCGGCGAAGGGCGACGTGGGCCGCGAGGAGGTCGTCCGCCGCACGCGATCGGAATGGAGCCCGGCCACGTCCGTCCCGGCCCGTCGGTCGACGAGGTGAACCTCGAAAGGGTCGAACGACCGATGCCGGCGGTTCCCGGCCGGTCCACCATCGAGGGGTGCGAGCTCCCTCGGGCATCGGGGACCGTCCTGTCGCGGCGCGGCCCGTGCCGGCGGCGGGGACCCGGG
>JBOGHR010000524.1:0-1993 GCA_050744905.1 Acidimicrobiales bacterium | reverse complement strand
GTCCAGGCCGGCGAGGAGCGCCCCGGCGGCCGCCGACGAGCGGCGCCCGGCGGTGGTGACCAGCAGGGCGCGGCGGATGCCCACCTCGGCGCACACCTCCCCGACCCGCGCCAGCGTCCCCGCCCCGAAGACGATGCGCTGGGCGTAGCCGGTGTGGACCCAGCCGGGGGTCACCCCGGGTGGGGCGGGGCGTCGAGGAGCCAGTCCTCGCGCGTGCCCTCCGGCGCCCCCCGGCGGACGAACCACTCCGTGCCCCACATGGCGCGGAAGGCGTCCTCGTCGAGGTTCAGGAAGAACGACGACTCGCTGATCTGGCTGGCGTGGGCGGCCATGGCCTTGCGCTTCTGGTCGAGGAAGGCGGTGACGTCCACCGTCGTGGTGACGAGCTGGGCCGGGGTGCCGAAGGTGGCCAGGTCGAGGTCGGCGGCCGCCTCGTCGACGTCCACGGTGTCCATCGCCTCGGCCGCCGCCGCCATCACCTCGGTGAGGTGGTCGCGGCTCATGGTCGCCTCGAACACCGCCGGCGTGCCGGCCAGCTCGGCCGCCCGCACCCCGACCCGGTGGACCTGGACGTGGTCCGGGTGGCCGTAGACGCCGTGGTCGTCGTAGACGGTGAGGGCGTCGGCCCGCTCGTCGTCCAGGATGGCGGCCAGGCGGGCGGCGGCGGCGTCCACCCCGGCCTGCCAGAAGCAGTCGGGCGCCTCGTTCTCGGGCGTGCCCATCATCCCCGAGTCGCGGTAGCCGAGGAACTCCACCCGGTCGACGCCGAGCACCCGGGCCGCGGCGTGCGTCTCGGCCGTGCGCCGGTCGGCGAGGGCCTCCCCCGGCCCGAGCACGCCGTCCTCCACCTCGCCGTGCTCGCCGCGGGTGGCCACGACCAGCACGACCCGGTGGCCTTCCGCCGCCGCTCGGGCCATGGTCCCCCCGCACGAGATGGCCTCGTCGTCGGGGTGGGCGTGGAACGTCACGAGCGTCGCCATGGGCCATGGTCGCGCACGCGTACGGTGGAGCCGTGCGGGTGGACGTCGGTGCCGTCGAGGACCTCCGGGCCAGGGGGTGCCTCACCGCCAAGGCGGGCGCCCTGCCGGTCTGCGTGCTCTGGTCCGACGGCCGGGCCTACGCCCTCGACGACCGCTGCCCGCACATGGGCTTCCCGCTGCACCGGGGCACGGTGGAGGACGGCCTGGTCACCTGCCACTGGCACCACGCCCGCTTCGACCTCGCCTCGGGGGGGACGCTCGACCCCTTCGCCGACGACGTGCGGGCCTACCCCGTGACCGTGGAGGGCGGCCGGGTGGTGGTCGTGGTGGACGACCCGGCCGGCGAGGCGGCCCGGGCGTCGGCGGTGGCGCACCAGCGCCGGCGCCTGGAGGAGGGCCTGGAGCAGGGGTTGACGCTGGTGACGGCCAAGGCGACGCTGGCCCTGCTCGACGCCGGCGTCCCCGCCGCCGAGATCGTGCGGGCCGGGGTCGGGTTCGGCACGACCTACCGGGAGGCGGGCTGGGGCGCCGGGCTCACCGTCCTGGTGGCGATGGCGAACGTCCTGCCCCACCTCGACGCCGAGGACCGGGCGGCGGCGCTGGTGCACGGGCTGGCGTTCGTGTCCCGCGACACCCGGGGCCGCCCGCCCAGCTTCCCGCTGCGCCCCCTGGGCGCCGGCGGCGTCCCGCCCGCCCGCCTGGCCGGCTGGTACCGGCGCTTCGTGGAGACCCGCAACGCCGACGCCGCCGAGCGCACCCTGCTGACCGCCCTGGAGTCGGGCGTCCCCCTCGACCAGGTGGCGGCCATGATGACGGCGGCGGCGACCGACCACGTCTTCCTCGACGGCGGGCACACCGTCGACTTCACCAACAAGGCGTTCGAGGCGCTCGACGCGCTGGGCGGGCGCGACGCCGCCGGCGTGCTCACGTCGCTGGTGCCGGGCACGGCCCGTGCGGGACGGGCCGAGGAGGAGGGCCGCTGGCGCCACCCCGCCGACCTGGCCGGCCTGGCC
>JBOGHR010000523.1:0-2068 GCA_050744905.1 Acidimicrobiales bacterium | reverse complement strand
CGACGATGACCACCACGGCCACGCCGGCCACCACCAGCCAGGTCCGGGAACGGCGGGACACGGGATCAGCCGGCGAAGAGGGTGTTGACGATGGTGGGCGCCAAGCCGGCCAGCAGGGAGCCCACGGCCCCGGCGGCGGCGAAGTTCCGGCCCCGACCGGCCTGGTAGCCGTTGCCGGCGTGCTGGGAGATGCCCCACACGGCGGCGCCGATGAGCAGGCTGGCCAGCGAGCCCCACAGGGCGACCTGCATCGTCCAGTTGAGGACCTTCTGGGCCAGGGCGCCGCCCGGCAGCCCATTGGCGTCGGGGTTGGCCGTGACCTGGGCGAAGAACGCCATCACCGCCAGCACGGGGGTGGCGACGGCGGACGGCATGACGCCGATCACAGCGAGCGACAACGGACTCTCCTTCGTGAGGCGGAAACGTGTTGGACCACTACGGGTGCGTCCCACCCCCGAATCGGACAAGAAAAATCTCGGGAGCGAAGAAATTTCCCTGTCCCGTTTGGCCATCGGGCGCACCCGTAGTGGTGGGATGGCAAACCACCCCGACGATCCGCCCGTCGACCTCGATGCGCTACGCCGGGCCGCCGGGCCCGTTATCGCCTGGTACGAGCAGTTCCTCGCCGGCGAGCCCATGCCCCTGGCCTCGCTGGACCGGGCCCTCGGGGGCCTGCGGGCGCTGCCCCCGGTGTCAGGACGACTCGGGCGGGCCATGGCGCTGGTGGCCACCGGCGGCCGCCAGGCCACCACCGAGGAGACCATCGCTGCTCTCGAGCTTCTGCGCTGCTCCACCGGGCTTCGCCACGTCCCCCCGCCGGCGGCCGCTGAGCCAGCGAAAGCCAGGCGTCGACGCGGACGAGCAGCCTGGACCCAGCAGCACCTGCCGGGCCTGGACGGCCAGTGACCGTGGGAACCGAAACGCCGGCGTGGCCGCGATCTGCTGCGCCGCGCTGCCACCGCCGCTCCCGGCGCGTCAAGGGCCGCTGCGGGGCTCCGCTGGCGCTCCGCTTCTCGCTGGGGCTGCGCCCCTCCCTTGACCCACCTCCGCGCCGGCGGCGGGTGGGCGGTCATGAACCTGATCCGTCCCTCTGGCCGCTCGGCGGCCCACGGATCAGGTTGGAAGGGAGAGGCGAGGGTGGCTGAGCGCGCTGAGGCGGGCCGGGGGCTGAGTACGACGCTCGGGCGCCGTCGGGCGGAGTACGGGGCCCTGTTCTGCGAGCTCCCGCCCCGGGGGCCGAGGCGGGCGGCCAAGACCAAGCCGGCGGCGCAGCCGGCGCCGGCGGGCGAGCGGGCACACGCGACCTACGCCAAGGCTGTGGTGGAGGGGTGCGACTGCGAGCTGTGCAAGGCGGAGCGCACCAGGTACAACCGCGAACGTCGCCAGGCGATCGCCCGCCCCGACCAGGTGTGGCTCCCCTACGTGAGCGCCGAGCCGGCCCGCCAGCACCTGGCCGCCCTGTCGGCGGCGGGGATGGGGCTGAAGACGGTGGCGGGGCTGTCGGGGGTGTCGCACGGCAGCCTGAGCAAGATCGTCTACGGCGAGCCGGGGCGGGGGAAGCCGCCGTCCAAGCGCATCCGGCCGGCGACGCTGAGCAAGATTCTCGAGGTCCGGGTCACTCACGCCGGCGGGGCCCAGCGGGTGGACGCGACCGGGACGTGGCAGCTCATCGAGGAGCTGGTGGCCGCCGGCTACAGCCGCGGCTTCCTGGCCCGGGCCCTCGGCTCGCGGGCAGCGCAGCCGTCGCTGCAGATCGGCAAGACCATGGTCCGGGCCTCCACCGCCCGGGCCGTCGAGGACCTGCACCGGCGCCTGATGAGCCGGCGGCCGCCGGGGACGGGCCGGTCGCGGTGACTTGCATCGAGGAGGTGGCGTTCCCGGGCCCGTGGCGCCAGCGCGGGGCCTGCGGGGTGGTGCCGACCCAGGTGTTCTTCCCCGGGCGGGGCCAGTCGGTGGAGCCAGCCAAGGCGGTGTGCCGGGCCTGCCCGGTGATCACCGAGTGCCGGGAGTACGCGCTGGGCATCTCCGACCTCAAGGGCATCTGGGGCGGCCTGGCCGAGGAGGAGCG
>JBOGHR010000522.1:0-2287 GCA_050744905.1 Acidimicrobiales bacterium | reverse complement strand
GCCCCGGGCGACGGGCGCTCGACCCCGCCGGTCGGCCGGCGGCCGCTACGGCTCAGCCGGCGATCGGTGGGCTCAGTCGGCGGTGCCGAAGCCCTTGCCCAGGAGGGAGTCGCCCTCGCGGGCGTCGGCCAGCGCCTCCTCGGCGGTGGCGCCGGTCCCCTGGGCCCGCCGGCCCTCCTCGTTCTCCGCCAGGGCCACCACGACCTCGTTGCCGGCGCCGTCGTAGATCGACATCTGGGCCGGGTCGTCGGACGAGATCCCCTCGTCCTCGGGGGCCACGTACGCCTCGTCGCCGGGGAACTCCTTGTCGTTCGTCTGCCGGGTCACGGACGCTCCCTTCGTTCTCGACGTCTTCGTCTCGTGCCCGCGGACCTACCCCCGCCCGTGACGGGCGAACCGTTCGCCGGAGGGCCGGGGCGGGCGGCGCGGGGTTGGGACCGGGCCGGTCGCGGGCACAGATGCCGGCGATGAACGGCACCGTCCCGGGGACGGCGACCGGGCCCGGCAGCGGCCACGAGGACCTGGCCGACCGGGCGGCCGCCAGCCCGGTCGTGGAGGGGATGGGCCGGGCCGGCCTGGCCGCCCGGGCCGTCGTGCTCGCCCTGGTGGGCACGTTCCTGGTCCGGGCCGCCGTGCGATTCGACCCCACCGAGGCGGTGGCATCGACGGCGCGCTCCAGCGCCTGGTGCGGGCCCGTACGGCCGGTGGCTGCTGGCGGCGGTGGCGGCGGGCCTGCTCACCTTCGGCCTGTTCTCGTTCCTCGAGGCCCGCCACCGCCGCCTGATGGAGCGCTGAGCGGGCGGGCCCGGCCACCCCTCAGGCGAGCGGCGCCAGGAGGGCGGCCAGGGCCCGGAAGGCCCGGCCCCGGTGGGACACGGCGTTCTTCTCCCCGGGCGCCATCTGGGCGAAGGTGCGCCCGTCGCCGCCGGCGGGAACGAACACCGGGTCGTAGCCGAACCCGGCCTCGCCCCGCGCCTCGGTGGTGATGGCGCCGGCGACGACGCCCTCGGCGACCACCTCGCGGCCGTCGGGGAGGCACGCCACGGCCACCGTGCGGAAGCGGGCCGCCCGGTCGGGGCGGTCGCCCAGGGCGGCCAGCAGGGCGGCCACGTTGTCGGCGTAGGTGGCGCCCGGGCCGGCATAGCGCGCCGAGTAGACGCCCGGGGCGCCCCCCAGTGCGTCGACCTCCAGCCCGGTGTCGTCGGCCACCGCCGCCTCCCCGGTGGCGGCGAGGACGGCGCGGGCCTTGAGCAGGGCGTTGTCCTCCAGCGTCTGGCCCGTCTCCTCCACGTCGCCCACCTCCGCCGGGCGGGGGACCAGCTCGAAGCCGTTCAGCACGGCGGCGATCTCCGCCGCCTTGTCGGGGTTGGCGGACGCCAGGACCAGCCGCACCGCTACCGGGGCGGGGGTGGGTCGGCCAGCACGGCGGCCTGGGCCTCGATGATCTCCGCGATGCCGAGCTCGGCCAGGCCCAGCAGCTCGTCCAGCTCGGTTCGGGTGAACGGGAGCCCCTCGGCCGTCCCCTGCACCTCGATGAAGCGCCCCGAGGCGGTCATCACCACGTTCATGTCGACCTCGGCCCGCACGTCCTCGGCGTAGTCGAGGTCGAGCAGCGCGACGGCGTCGACCACGCCCACCGACACCGCCGCGCACGCCTCCCTGATGGGGAACGGCCGCGGGGGGACGCCCGCCGTGCGGCGGGTGAGGGCGTCGTGGAGGGCGACGTAGGCGCCGCTGATGGAGGCCGTGCGGGTGCCCCCGTCGGCCTGGAGGACGTCGCAGTCCAGGACGACGGACACCTCGCCCATGGCGGTGAGGTCCGTCACCGCCCGCAGGCTGCGCCCGATGAGGCGCTGGATCTCCTGGGTGCGCCCCGACTGCCGGCCCTTCACCGCCTCCCGGCCCACCCGCTCCGTCGTCGACCCCGGGAGCAGCGAGTACTCGGCGGTGACCCAACCCTTGCCCGTGCCCTTCATCCAGCGGGGCACCTGGTCCTCCACCGACGCGGTGCACAGGACGCGGGTGCGGCCCATGCTGACCAGCACCGAGCCGGCGGCGAAGTCGGTGTAGTCGCGCTGGAAGCCGATCGGGCGCAGGTCGTCGGGCTTGCGCCCGTAGCCGCGCTCGGTCATGCCTCGTAGGTCTCGTGCAGGCGGGCCAGGTCCACGGGCCCACCGTAGGCGGCTTCGGCCTCGGCCCGGCTGGCCGCGGGGTCCACCACCGGCCACAGGTGGGTGAGCAGCAGCCGGGCGGCACCGGCGGCGCGGGCCCCGGCGCCGGCCTGGCG
>JBOGHR010000521.1:0-1717 GCA_050744905.1 Acidimicrobiales bacterium | reverse complement strand
GCCCGCACCTCGACCGGCAGGTGCGCTCCGGGGCGGGCGGTGTGACGGGGCCGCTTGCGGGTCATGGCCGGGCGCGGTGGGCTCGGGAGGCTCCGGTGGGGCCATGGGGTGCGGCCCCGGCGCGTCTGTCGCAGCGGGCGAGGTACGGGCACGAGGGCAGGACGCCACCTCTCTTTCGGACGCCGGGGTCGCCCACCATGGTGCCCCGGCCCGGGGACTCCTCCCGAACCACCGCGGAAGGGAACAGGCGGGTTCACCCGGACGCGACCGGAGCGCGCGACGAGGTCGGGCGCCGGCGCCTGGACATGGCGGCGATATAGCCGCCCACGACCGCCGCCACGAGGAGCCAGCCGGGGGCCCGGCGCCACCACAGCCCTGCCGGGGTCACGCCCGAGCGCGACGACATGGGCCAGGTCGGTGTGGGTGGAGCCCGAGTCGGGCAGCTCGCCGTCACGCACCTGCTGGGAGACGGTGTCACCTCGCGCTGGCCCAGGTAGTCGGCACAGATCCGGGCCGACTCGGGCTCGCCCTGGCTCATGATGATGGCCACGTTGGTGTTCTGGGCGAGAACGGGGAAGTCGTCCTCCCGTTCCTTGAGACCCTGCGTGCACAGCAGCCCCGAGATCCCGCCGAGCGGGCACGGGAGAGCAGGTTCATCACGATCTGGCGGGCGACGAAGTTCGACTCGTCGATGATAAGGAACCGCTGCTCGCCGACCTTGGCCGTGGAGCGCTGGGCGGCGTACACGCTCATGCGCTGCAGCACGGCCGAGGAGATCACCTTGGTGAGGTCGGCCTGTCCTCTCGGGTGAGGTGACGACGTGGTGGGGGCAATCGTTCACGCCGCAGGGCCGGCCCCGGACTCGATGACCTGCTGGTTGCGGCGGTGGAGCGCGAGCCCCGGACGTCGGCCATGGGGTCGGCCGGCCCGGTGCCGGAGGTTGCGCAATCGGAAGGTTGAGATCTCTGCGAGACCCGGCTTGGGCCGCCTACGGCGTTGCCGGCGCGGTCGGGTTGGAGAGAATGCTGCTGCCCCGGTCCGGCCCTGAGCCGGCCCCGCTGACCGCCCTACCGATCGTTCAGCCTCGGTGCGGGAAGGGTGGGGAATTCCTCACCACTGCGTGGGCGAGGGGGGACTCACCCACCGCTCAGTGGGAGGTAGCCCACCCGTCACTTCGGGCATCGGGGCGACCTCCGCCGTTCATCCTGGCCCGCCCACCGCGCCCGACGCAAGCATTCACATCAGCAGGGAGCCGTCCCCAGGCAGGCGCCTGCGCCGGATCCGTAGTCGCGCGACAGACGTTTGTCTGATGCGGTCCAGTCACGTTATCGCAGGTCACATTGGTGTGGTCGTCTGTCCTGTCCGGTCGAGACTGGCCATCTTCGGCCCAGTAGATGGCCAATCGGATGGCCAAGACACCCGGGCGCAGGGGACTCAGCCACGTCGCACGCGGCGACTCGGAAAAGAACGTCGGCCGTCCATTGGGGATGTGTGGTCGCCGCGTTCGATGGCTCCACCCGACCAGCCCGACGGCGCGTGTCGATCGTTCCGCCGCTGTTCCAATTCGTCGCCGGTCAGGCTTCGAGCGTCTTCTTGATGCCTGGAGTGTCTTTCGCATCCCGCGCTCGAGCACCTCGGTGTGTCCGGAGACGCGATCAAACAGGTCGATCGGCCGCCTATGTCGGTCGACCCGGTAGCTCTGCTCGATCCGCGTTCC
>JBOGHR010000520.1:0-1638 GCA_050744905.1 Acidimicrobiales bacterium | reverse complement strand
CGGCGACGACGGCGACGACGGCGAGGGCGCCGGAGGCGAGCCGGGGGCGGGCGGTGGGCGTCTGCCCCGGGCCCGCGAGTCGGGCGATGCCGCCGACGAGGGCGACGAGGGCGGCGGGGACGGCGAGGGCGAGGTCGGCGGCGGGGACGGCGGCGGCCAGGGCGGAGACGGGCCCGCGCCCCAGCCGGAGCCGGACCCGGAGCCGCCGGTGGCGCCGGCCGAGCTGGCTGTGCCGTCGGAGCTGAAGCTGAAGCCCGGCGTCTACACCGGCTCGTTCACCGTCGCCAACCTGGGCGGCGCCTCCCTGGATTGGAAGGCGTGGCCCGATCCGGGCGTGACCGTCACCGTCACCGAGGGCACGCTGGCCGGCGGCCAGGAGGTGGTGGTCGGCGTCACCGTCGACAAGTCGCAGCTCGAGACGGGGCCGTTCACCCGCAAGGTCATGGTCGACGCGCCCGGCGTCGGGGCCCGGGACCTGTGGATCTCCGGTTCACGGACGATCGACAGCCTCACGTGGTGCGCTCCGGGCAGCTGCTGACCGGTCAGGGCGGGTGGCGCGCGGGCGGCTCCGGCCGCCCGCCCCGGCGCGACCGGGTCGTTGTCACAGGTGACCATCAGGATGGGGTCATGGCGAGCTCCCTCACGATCAGCTGCGACGACTGCACGGCCCGGGACAGCGAGGCCTGCGCGGACTGCGTCGTCACCTTCATCTGCGGCCGCGATCCCGACGACGCGGTGGTCATCCACGCCGACGAGGAGCGGGCCGTGCGGCTCCTGGCGCGGGCCGGGCTGGTTCCCGAGCTGCGCCACCGGCGGCGCACCAGCTGACCCTCCGGGGTCCCCGGATCACGCAGGGCCCAGTGGTACGTTCCGGGCAGCGTGAAGAAGCTCCACCTGGTCGGCGTCACCCCGGACAGCGACGGTCTCGTCCTGAGCACACGGAGGGGCGCCCGGACAGGTAGCTACGTCGTCGCCCTCGACGACGAGCTGGTGGCGTCGCTGGAGCAGGCCCGCCGCCGGCGGGAGGGCGACGAGCCGGTAGACGGGCCGGTCGGGGCCCCCCGCCCGTCGCCGGCCGGGCGGCCCCGCAGCTCCCTCAGCCCGCGTGAGATACAGGCCCGGCTGCGGGCGGGGAGCACGATCGCCGAGGTGGCGGCGGCCGCCCGCGTGGGCGAGGAGTGGGTGCAGCGCTTCGCCGCGCCCATCCTGGCCGAGCAGGCCCAGGTGGTGGAGCGCGCCCAGGCGATGGTGTTCGCCAAGGCCCGCCTGGGCCCGTCCATCGAGCCACTGGCCGCATCGGTGCGGTGGAACCTGAGCGACCGGGGCGTGCGCCTGTCCGACGACGTGTTCGGTGACTGCTGGAGCGCGTTCAACCTGCACGGCACCCGCTGGGCGGTCCGCTTCTCGTACGTGTTCCGCAAGCGGCACCAGCTGGCCGAGTGGGAGGTCGACCTGCGCGAGCAGCGGCTCAGGGCCCGCAACCGGCTGGCCGCCGACCTGGCCCACGTGGAGGCCGGCCGTCGCCCGCCCGAGCCCGAGATGGCCGAGCCCAACGCCGTGCCGGCCCCGCCGCCGGCCATGCCCGAGGCGGTTGCACCGTCGAAGGCGCCCAGCCGCACCGCCAAGGCGGCCCGGGGG
>JBOGHR010000519.1:0-3283 GCA_050744905.1 Acidimicrobiales bacterium | reverse complement strand
CGCGAGACTTGCGCCCGTGCCCGCCGCCACCTCCGCCGAGCCCCTGCCCGACGCCGGCGACCTGGTGGCGCTGGCCTGCGACGCGGCGGTGGCCGCCGGCGACCTCCTGCGCCGGGGGCAGCACGGGGCCGCCGGCGACGTCGGCACCAAGACCAGCCGCACCGACATGGTCACCGCCGTGGACCGGGCCAGCGAGGCCCTGATCACCGAGGCGCTCCTGGCCGCCCGTCCCCACGACGCCGTGCTGGGCGAGGAGGGGGGGCTGAGCGGCGCCGGCACGTCGGGGGTGCGGTGGATCGTCGACCCCCTCGACGGCACCACCAACTACCTCTACGGCTTCCCGGTCTGGGCCGTGTCGATCGCCGCCGAGCACGGTGGCGACGTGGTCGCCGCCGTGGTGCACGACCCCACCCACGGCGAGACGTTCACCGCCGTGCGGGGCGGCGGGGCGGCGTGCAACGGGAGGGCGCTGCGGGTGACGGGGGCCCCCGAGCTGGGCGTCGCCCTGCTCGCCACCGGCTTCGGCTACGAGGCCTCGACGCGGGTCGACCAGGGCGCGGTGGTGGCGCAGGTGCTGCCCCACGTGCGGGACCTGCGCCGGGCCGGCGCGGCGTCGGTCGACCTGTGCTGGGTGGCCCTCGGGCGCGTGGACCTCTACTACGAGCGGGGGCTCCAGCCCTGGGACCGGGCGGCCGGCATGCTGATCGCGGCCGAGGCGGGGGCGGTCGTCGCCCTCCTGCCCGACGACACCACCGTCGCCGCCCCTCCCCACCTCTACGGCCCGCTGCTCGACCTCATCGCCGGCCGGCCGCCCCGCTGATCAGCCGGGCGGCGTCAGCCCGTCAGCCCGTCAGCCCGTCAGCCGAAGAACGGCATGGCCACCCGGCGGAACTCGCCGGGGTCGACCGTCTTGAGCTCCCGCACCGCCTCCGCCAGCGGCACCAGGACGATCTCGTCGGCCTGGAGGGCCACCATCCTGCCGAACTCCCCCCGGGCCACCGCATCGGCGGCGGCGATGCCGAAGCGGGTGGCCAGGACCCGGTCGAAGGCGGTGGGCGTGCCCCCCCGCTGGACGTGGCCCAGGATCGTCACCCGGGTCTCGAAGCCGGTGAGGCGCTCGAGCTCCTGGGCCACCACGTTGCCGACGCCGCCCAGGCGCACGTGCCCGAACTGGTCCCGCTCGCCCGACTGGACCGACGCCGTGCCCTCCTTGGGGGTCGCCCCCTCGGCCACCACGATGATGGTGGCGTACCGGCCCTGGTCGTGGCGGGCCATGACCCGCTCGGCGATCTCGTTCACGTCGAAGGGCTGCTCGGGGATGAGGATCTCGGCCGCACCCCCGGCGATGCCGGCGTACATGGCGATCCACCCGGCGTGGCGCCCCATCACCTCGCAGACGATCACCCGGTCGTGGGACTCGGCGGTGGTGTGCAGCCGGTCGATGGCGTCCACGCAGATCTGCACCGCGGTGTGGAACCCGAAGGTCAGCTCCGTGGCCGACAGGTCGTTGTCGATGGTCTTGGGGACCCCGACCACGGGGACGCCGTCGTCGAACAGCCGGGCGGCGACGCCGAGGGTGTCCTCGCCGCCGATGGCCACCAGGGCGTCGACGGCCAGCGACTCCAGCGTCTTCCTCGCCCGCTCCACGCCACCGTCGGTCTTGTAGGGGTTGGTGCGCGACGAGCCGAGGATGGTGCCTCCCCGGGGGAGGATGCCGCGGCACCGCTCCACGTCGAGGGGGACCGTCTGGCCCTCGACGACGCCCCGCCACCCGTCGCAGAAGCCGACCAGCTCGCCGCCGTGGCCCCGCTCCACCTTGCGCACCACGGCCCGGATCACGGCGTTCAGCCCCGGGCAGTCGCCCCCACCGGTGAGCACCCCAACCCGCATCGACGGCTCCTCCTGCTCGGTCGCTCGAGCCCCCCGCCCGGGCGCCCCAGGAACACTAGCGATGCCGCCGATGCCCCCGGCGACCGCCCGGCGTGGAGTCCCCCGGGAGCCGCCGGCTCCCGGTCAGGCCGGGGGCTCGTCGCGCCTCTTGGGCTCGGTGGCCTTGGTGAGCAGCCCCACCTCGCGCTCGAAGTCGCCCACGTCCGTGAACCCCTTGTAGACGCTGGCGAAGCGCAGGTAGGCGACCTCGTCGATCACCCGCAGCCGCTCCAGCACGGCCAGCCCGATCGCCTGGCTGGTGACCTGGGGCCCCTCCAGGCGCAGGGTGTCCTCCAGCTCGGCGGCCAGGGCCTCGACCCGCTCGCCTACCCCGGCGCGGCTCTTGGTGGCCGCCCGCAGGCCGGCCACGAGCTTGCCCCGGTCGAACGGCTCCCGCTCGCCCGAGCGCTTGACCACCATGAGTGGCGTCTCCTCGATGCGCTCGAAGGTGGTGAACCGGCGGCCGCAGGCCAGGCACGCCCGCCGGCGGCGGATGGCGGCGCCGTCGTCGGCCAGGCGCGAGTCGACCACCTTGTCGTCCCGGCCGGCACACGTCGGGCAGCGCATCGGGTGCACGCTACGTGCTCGGCCCGCCGGCGACGCCCGCCGGGCCAGTCCAGGCCTGGTCCCCGGGGGCTACCGGAAATTGGTTCCCCCAACGTCTCCAAGATCCCGTCACACCTGTCGAAAGACCAGCAGTAAGCATCGAGACCGACGAAGCGCCCGCTTCCCGTCCGGCTTCGCCGGGACGGTCCATCGGGCGGGAAGGCAGCGAACATGTCCAACGTCAGCAAGAACTCCCCGGGGGCCAGCGAGGCGACGCCCAGGCAGAAGCCGAAGCGCGACTACCTGACCGTGTCCGAGGTCGCCGACCTGTTCCACGTGTCGTCCAAGACGGTGGTGCGCTGGGCCAACGACGGCAAGCTGCCGTACATGGCCACCCTGGGTGGCCACCGCCGGTTCCCCCGTGGCCCGATCGAGGCCCTGGTGGCCGACCAGCAGCGGGGCACGGCGGACCTCGGCTGACGCCGCCGCCGGGCATCAGCCGGGGGGGAGCACGAGGCGCTCCCCCACCCGGAGGGGCGCACCGCCCCGCTGGCGGGCGAGCCACTGGACCAGGGGGCGGACGTCGCCCGACGGCTGGGCGGCGCGGGCGATGCCCCACAGGGTGTCGCCGGGACGCACGACGTAGGACGTCTCGGCCACGGGGACCACGCCGCCCGCCGGCGCCTGCCCGGGGGACGTGAGGGGCGCCCGCCCCGGGCCACCGAGGGCCGCCCCGCCGCCCAACAGCACCAGGGCGACGAGGACGACGACGGTGCGGCGCCGGCGGGACCGGGCCGCCCCTGCGCCC
>JBOGHR010000518.1:0-3808 GCA_050744905.1 Acidimicrobiales bacterium | reverse complement strand
ACTCCACGTTCCTCAAGGTGTGCGCCACCTCGATCATGCTTCGGATGCAGGAGGACCCGGCGGTGGTGCTGCGGGAGATGACCCTGGAGAACCCCATCCGGGCCATCCGGGAGATCAGCCACGACCCCACCTGCAAGCGGCGGGTGCGGCTGGCCAACGGGCGGGAGGTCACCGCCATCGACATCCAGGCCGAGTACCTCGGCCGGGCCCAGAAGTACCACGCCCAGAAGGGGCTCAGCCCCCTGGAGGAGCAGGCCCTCATGATGTGGGAGCACTGCCTGACCGGCTTGGAGAAGGACCCGCTGTCGCTCGACCGGGAGTGCGACTGGGTCATCAAGCACCGCCTCCTGGAGGCCTACCAGGCCCGTCACGGCGTCCCGTTGACGCACCCCAAGATCGCCCTGATGGACCTCCAGTACCACGACGTCTCCCAGGAGCGCGGGCTGTTCTACCGGATGCAGCGCAAGGGCCTGGTGGAGCGGGTCTGCACCGACGAGGCCATCGACACCGCGGTCGACGAGCCCCCCCAGACCACCCGCGCCCGCCTGCGGGGGGAGTTCATCCGCCGGGCGAAGGAGCGGCGGAGGGACTTCACGGTGGACTGGGTGCACCTCAAGCTCAACGACCAGGCGCAGCGCACGGTGCTGTGCAAGGACCCCTTCAAGGCCCGCGACGAACGCGTCGAGAAGCTCATCGCCTCGCTATGAGGAGAATCGCCCGGCAAGCGGAGGAGGCCCGCCGAGCCGATCGTGCTGCGGCCGTGCCCCGGTCGTAGGGGGTGCCGCGCTTTTCGACCCACGTCGTGGCCGCCGTGGTGTGCGAGCGGGAGGGCCTGCAGCGGGTACGGCTGGAATCGGGGCGTGGCGCCTACGTGCTGACCGGCCTGGTCGGCCCCGTCGAGGTCGGCGATCGGGTGGTGGTGAACACGACCGCCGTCGACCTGGGGCTCGGGACCGGGGGATGGGACGTGGTGCACTGGAACCTGGCCCGGTCGTCGCTGGACGGGCCCGGCGGTGGCCACGTGATGAAGCTGCGCTACACGTCCCTGCAAGCTGACACCGGCGTGGCCGAGGAGGCCGCCTCCTACGCTCCCGGTCCGCTGGGCGGGGTGCCGGTGGTGGTGTGCTCGCTGCACTCCCAGCTGGCGGCGGTGGCCGCCGCCTTCGCCGACGCCGCCCCCGGCCGCCGGCTCGCCTACGT
This sequence comes from Acidimicrobiales bacterium, assembly GCA_050744905.1. Taxonomy (GTDB): domain Bacteria; phylum Actinomycetota; class Acidimicrobiia; order Acidimicrobiales; genus DATLFN01. The sequence continues at coordinate 2,608 of JBOGHR010000518.1, read as the reverse complement.
GATGACCGACACCGCCGCCCTGCCCCTGGCCCTGTCCGACCTGGTGGCCTCCCTGCGGGCCACGGGGCTGGTGGCGCTCACCGTGTCGGCCGGGCAGGCCTTCGGCGGCGACCTGGAGGCCGTCAACGCGCTCTCCGGGCTGGAGGTCGCCGCCAGGGCGGGGGCGGACGCGGTGGTCGTCGGGCCCGGCCCGGGCGGCGTCGGCACCGGCACCACCCACGGGCACGGGGCGGTGGACGCCGCCGTCCTCGTCGACCTGGCCGGCAGGGCGGGGGCGGTGCCCATCGTGGCCGTGCGCTACTCCGACGCCGACCCCCGCCCGCGCCACCGGGGCGTGAGCCATCACACCGTCACCGCCCTCGCCCTCGCCCACGAGGCCGCCCGGGTGCCGGTGCCCACCGGCGCCCCCCGGCCCGACGACGACGGACGCCACCGGGTGGTGGACGTCGACGTCCCCGACCCCGTCGCCCTGCTCGCCGGCGCCGGCGTGACCGTCGCCAGCATGGGCCGGGCGGTGGCCGCCGACCCCCGGTTCCACGCCTATGCAGCGGCGGCCGGCGTGCTGGCCGCCTCGGTAGCCTCGTCGCGGTGAACCGGCTGGAGCGCCTGGTCAACCTGGTCGCCGCCCTGCTGGACGCCGACCGCCCGTTGGCGCGGGCGGAGATCTACGACCGGGTCCCCGGCTACGGGCAGGGGGAGTCGGCCCGGCGGGCCTTCGAGCGGGACAAGGACGCGCTGCGGGCCATGGGGATCCCCCTCGTCACCGAGCCGCTGCATCCCGACGGCCGGGAACCGGGCGACGGCTACCGGATACCCCCCGAGCGCTACCAGCTGCCCGACCCCGGCCTGGCGCCCGACGAGCTGGGCGCCCTCCACCTGGCGGCGTCCACGGTGCGCCTCGGTGCCGCCCGGGGCCCCGGTTCGCCCCCCGAGGCGGCCGTCGCCATCTGGAAGCTGGGCGGGGCGACCGGCGGCGCCGACGCCACGGCGCCCCTCGCCGCCCTTCCGGGCAGCGAGCACCTGGCGCCGCTGTTCTCGGCCGTGGGCGAGCGCCGCAGGGTGGCGTTCCGCTACCGCGGGGAGGACCGGGCGGTGGACCCGTTCGGGCTCTCCTACGCCGGCGGCCACTGGTACCTCGTCGGCCACGACCACCTGCGGGGCGACACCCGCCGCTTCCGCCTCGACCGCATGGAGTCCCCGCCCCGGCCCGGCGAGGCGGGCGCCTTCCGGCGCCCGGCGGGCGCACCGATCACCGGTCCTCCGGCGCCGTGGGTCATGGGCGACGAGGACGAGGTCGAGGCGCTCCTCCTGGTCGACGCCGGCCAGGCCGACTGGGCCGTGGCCCGGACGGGGCCGCAGGCGGTGCGCGAGCGCCGCGCCGACGGCTCGGTGGTGCTCGCCCTGGCGGTGACCAACCGCGAGGCGTTCCGGTCCTTCGCCCTCGGCTTCCTCGACCACGCCGAGGTGCTCGGCCCCGAGGAGCTGCGGGACGACATGGTGTCGTGGCTGGACCGCCTGGTGGGGGCCGGGCCGGGGGTGCCGGCGTCATGACGCGGGTCGCCTCGGCCGACGAGCGCCTCCGACGCCTGCTCGCCCTCGTCCCCTGGGTCGCGGCCCGGGACGGCCCCCGCATCGAGGACGTGTGCGCCCGGTTCGGCTGCAGCGAGGCCGAGCTGGTCGACGACCTGGGCCTGCTGTTCCTCTGCGGGGTCCACCCGTTCACCCCCGACACGCTGATCGACGCCGCGGTGGAGGACGGCCGGGTGTGGGTCCGCTTCGCCGACTGGTTCGCCCGCCCCCTCCGCCTGACCGCCGCCGAGGGCCTGGCCCTCGTCGCCGCCGGGGCCACCCTGCTCGCCGTCCCCGGCACCGATCCCGACGGGCCGCTGGCGCGGGGCCTGGCCAAGGTGGCGGCCGTGCTGGGCGTGGACCCCGACGAGGCGGTGGGCGTGGAGCTGGGCGCCGCCCCGCCGGAGGTGCTCGCCGCCGTTCAACTGGCGTCCGCCGAGTGCCGACAGGTGGAGATCGACTACTACTCCTACGGGCGGGACGCCTGGACCAGCCGTGTCGTCGACCCCCACCACGTCTACAACGCCGCCGGCCAGTGGTACGTGGCCGCCCGGTGCCACGCGGCCGGCGCCGACCGCATCTTCCGCGTGGACCGGGTCCGGTCGGCGAAGGTCCTGGGGTCGAGCTTCGAGCGCCGCCCGGCCACGGCCGCGCCGCCGGTGTTCTCGCCCCGCCCCGACGACCCGGTGGTCGTCATCGACCTGCCGCCGCCGGCCCGCTGGGTGGCCGAGGAGTACCCGGTGGAGGACGTGGGGGAGCTGGACGGTGGCTGGCTTCGGGTCCGCCTGCGGGTCAGCGAGCGCCCCTGGCTGGAGCGCCTCCTGCTGCGCCTCGGCCCCGACGCCCGGGTGGTGGAGGGCGACGGCCAGGCCCGGCGACGCGCCGCCGAGCGGGTGAGGGCGCGGTACAACGGTAGGGTGAGCCAGCCGTGACGCCCGCGGGCGACTCCCCCCCTGCTCGGCGCGCCCACTCCCGCCGGGCCCGCCTCCGTGGCCGCCGCCGAGCCGGCGCTCACCGCTACGCCCGCGCCCGCTGGGAC
>JBOGHR010000517.1:0-2203 GCA_050744905.1 Acidimicrobiales bacterium | reverse complement strand
GTGCTCGGGCAGCGCCGCGCCGGGCCCGTCGTGGCCGGCCTCGGCGGCCAGCACCCGGGCGGGCGCGGCCTGGGCCAGCTGGGTGGCGAGCGGAAGGGCCAGCGCCTCGTTGGGCACGTCGGCCCCGCCGTCGGACACGACCACGAAGCGGGTGCCCTCGGGCGGCACGGCGGCCAGGTCGACGCCACCGCCCGCCGGCGGCTCGTACTCGATGAAGGCGGCGTCGCGCAGGCGGGCCAGCAGCCCGCCGGACGACGGGCCGGCCAGGTCCCCGACGAGCAGGCCCACCATGGCCCCGCGCAGGGGCTCGGCCGTGCGCAGCCCCACGGCCAGCACGTCGCTCAGGGCCGAGACGTCCTCGGCCTTGTCGAGCCTGAGCTTGGAGGTGAACCACACCGTGCCCACGACGGTGGCGCCGGCGGCGGCCAGGGTCTGGCGGAAGGCGTCGACCGGGCCCCGGTCGACGCCCTGCACGCCCACCACCAGCACGGCGACGCCCTCCAGGCGCCCGGCGACGGCCTGGCCCCGGGCCTGGTCGGCGAAGGCCGACCACCCCGCCAGCTGGCGGCGCAGCTCGGCGTTCTCGGCGTCGGTGGCGTCGAGGCGGTCCTCCACGCCCTCCAGCCGCGTCTCCAGGAACTCGACGGTGGCCTGGTCCACCACGGTGGCGCCCACCGCGATGCCGATCCCGAGGGCGAGGAACACGGCGGTCAGCGAGACGAGGTGGAAGCGGAAGTTGATCATGGGGCTAGTGCGTTAGCGAGCGCCAGGCCTCCCGGACCAGGAGCCAGAAGCTCTCCAGGAACACCCGGGGGAAGACGGCGACGACCACGACGACGAAGCACAGCATGGCGGCCAGCAGGAAGAAGACGAGGTCGGCCTTGCGGATGCGGCTCTGGTAGAGCTTGCTCACCCCCTTGGCGTCCACCAGGAGCTGGCCGACCTTGAGCCGGGTGAGGAAGGTCGACGCCATGCCCGACCGGCCCTTGTCCAGGAACTCCACCATCGACACGTGGGTGCCCACGGCCACGATCAGCTCGGCGCCCTTCTCGTAGGCGAGGAGCATGGCCGCGTCCTCGCTGGTGCCGGTGGGCGAGAAGGTGACGTACGAGAGGCCCATCGCCTCCAGCCGGGTGGCGCCGGGCGCGTCCCCGGCCCGGTAGGAGTGGACCACCAGCTCGGCACCGCAGCGCAGGGCGGCGTCGGACACCGAGTCGAAGTCACCGAGGATGACGTCGGGGCGCAGGCCGAACTCGAGCAGGGCGTCGGCCCCGCCGTCGACCGCCAGGAGGACCGGCTTGATCTCGCGGACGTAGCTGCGCAGGTGGGCCAGGTCCTCGCGGTAGTCGAACCCCCGCACCACGATCAGGACGTGCCGGCCCTCGATGGCGACGCCGAGGTCGGGAAGCTCCTGGGGCGACAGCACGACGTCGTGCTCGTGGCGGAGGAACTCCAGGGTGTTGGAGGCGAAGCGCTCGAGCGCCACGCCCATCGTCTCCTTGGCCGAGACGTAGTCGCGCTGCAGCGACGCCAGGTCCTGGCGGACGCCCTTGCCCACCACCGCCCCCTCGACCCACACCTCGTCGCCCTCGATGCGCACCACCTGGCCCTCGGCGACGAGGTCCATCACCTGGCCGCCCACGCCGTCGAGGAGGGCCACGCCGGCCTCGGCCAGCACCAGCGGCCCCCCGTTGGGGTAGCGCCCGGAGAGCGAGGCCGACGCGTTCACGACCGCCGCCGCTCCCGACCGCACCAGGGCCTCGGCCGCCACCCGGTCGAGGTCCTCGTGGTCGATGACGGCGATGTCGCCCGGCTCCAGGCGCTTGGTGAGCTCCTTGGTGCGCCGGTCGACCCGGGCCGGCCCGGTGGGCACCACGGGCGTCGCCTGGCGGCGGGACATCATCGGCCCCGGGCCTCCGCCGCCGCCGCCAGCAGCTCCTGGGCGTGGCCCCGGGCGGCGGCGCTCCTCGGGTGACCGGAGAGCATCCGCGACAGCTCCACCACCCGGTCCTCGCCGCCGACCACGGCCGCCTCGGCCACCGCCCGGCCGCCCCGCTCCACCTTGCGCACGGCGAGCTGGGAGTCGGCGAAGGCGGCCACCTGCGGCAGGTGGGTGACCACCAGCACCTGCCGGCGCCGTTCCCCGGCGCCGGTGGCGGCCAGCGCCGCCAGCCGCCGGCCCACGGCCAGGGCCGCCTCGCCG
>JBOGHR010000516.1:0-1771 GCA_050744905.1 Acidimicrobiales bacterium | reverse complement strand
CGGAAGCCGTGTCGGTTTCGACACAGGAACCCCGGCACCGGGGAAGGGAGGGCCCATGACGCGATTCCGGGTGTGGGCGCCGAGGGCGTCGTCGGTGGAGCTCGACCTGTCGGGGCGGCGGGTGGCGATGACCGCCGGCGCCCGGGGCTGGTTCGAGGTCGACGTCGGTGAGGCGGGAGCGGGCACCGACTACGGCTTCTCGGTCGACGGCGGGCCGGTGCTGCCCGACCCCCGCTCGCCCTGGCAACCGGCGGGCGTCGACGGCCCGTCCCGCACCGTCGACCACGCCGCCTTCGGGTGGACCGACGGCGGCTGGCGGGGGGTCCATCTCCCGTCGGCCGTGCTCTACGAGCTGCACGTGGGCACCTTCACGCCCGAGGGCACCTTCGACGCCGTGGTGGGCCGCCTCGACCACCTGGTCGACCTGGGCGTGGACGTGGTCGAGCTGATGCCGGTGGCCGAGTTCCCCGGCACGCGAGGCTGGGGCTACGACGGAGTTGACCTGTACGCCCCCCACTCCGCCTACGGCGGCCCCGACGGGCTGAAGCGGCTGGTGGACGCCTGCCACGCCCGGGGGCTGGGCGTGGTGGTCGACGTGGTGTACAACCACCTGGGGCCGGCCGGCAACCACCTGGGCAGCTACGGGCCGTACTTCACCGAGCGCTACGCCACCCCCTGGGGCCAGGCGGTGAACCTCGACGGGCCGGGCAGCGACGAGGTGCGGGCCTTCTTCGTGGACAACGCCCTGATGTGGCTGCGCGACTACCACTGCGACGGCCTGCGCCTCGACGCCGTCCACGCCATCCTCGACACCTCCGCCGTCCACCTGCTCGAGGAGCTGGCCGTCGAGGTGGAGGCCCTGGCCGCGGCCGTCGGCCGCCCGCTGTTCCTGGTGGCCGAGAGCGACCTGAACGACCCCCGGGTGGTCCGGCGCCGTGAGGTGGGCGGCTACGGCATGGACGCCCAGTGGAGCGACGACCTCCACCACGCCCTCCACGCCGCCCTCACCGGCGAGCGCGACGGGTACTACGCCGACTTCGGGTCCCTGGCCGACGTCGCCACCGCCCTGCGCCGGGCCTTCGTCCACGCCGGCGGGTACTCGCCATACCGCGACCGCCGCCACGGCCGCTACGACCCCACCCTGTCCGGCCACCGGTTCCTCGGCTACGCCCAGAACCACGACCAGGTCGGGAACCGGGCCCAGGGCGAGCGCAGCTCGGCGCTCATGTCGCCCGGTCGCCTCCGCCTGGCCGCCGCCCTGGTCCTGACCGGCCCCTTCGTCCCCATGCTGTTCCAGGGCGAGGAGTGGGCGGCGGGCACGCCGTTCCAGTACTTCACCGACCACGCCGACCCGGCGCTCGGCCGGGCGGTGAGCGAGGGCCGCCGCTCGGAGTTCGTGGCCTTCGGGTGGGACCCGGCCGACGTGCCCGATCCCCAGGACCCGTCCACCTTCGAGCGGTCCCGGCTGGACTGGTCCGAGCTGGGGGAGAAGGGCCACGCCGCCGTGCACGACTGGCACCGGCGCCTCATCGCCCTGCGGCGCTCGGTCCCCGCCCTGACCGACGGCCGGCTCGACGCCGTGAGCTGCGTCGTGGACGAGGAGGCAGGGTCGATCGTCGTCCGGCGCGGCCCCGTGACCGTCGCCGGCAACGTGGGCCCGTCGCCCGTCGACGTGGCGGTGACCGGCGCCGTGGTCGTGGCGTCGGAGGGCGCCGAGATGCGGGCGCCGGGCACTGTGCGCCTGGGCCCCGACTCCGTCGCCGTGCTGGCC
>JBOGHR010000515.1:0-2751 GCA_050744905.1 Acidimicrobiales bacterium | reverse complement strand
GACTATGAGCGCGACCCGAAGGTCACAGAGGGTTTCGTATGGGCTGCCCACAGCCGCCTCCTCCTGCGCCGCCTGACCGAGCCGGCGCCCACGTAATCGCGCTGGTGAAACTTTCGCGACAGCTACTAAGAGGAACGGCACGCGACCCACATCCCCTTGGTTTCCGCCCAGCGACGGATTGAGCGTAGGTGTTGGCGGCCTCGCCGTCGCTCATTCTGCGATCCGGAACCCCGCAACCGCCAGGACGCGCAGGTCAATCTCAGCTCAACAGGCCGCTCAAGCGCGGTCTCCATCTCGAGGCCATCGTCGCCGCTCTCGAAGAAGTCCGCTTCGTCGAGCTAGGCAACGAACGGCTGATCGTTCACGAGGATCGCTGAGCGAGGCTCGCCGTCCGAGGAAGAACGCACAGTCTGCCCGCACCGGGCGCTCGACAATCGCCGGCGTATCGCTACAGATCGACGCTCGCTAGGAGCGGCCGCGGGACCGCCGACAGGTCCGGGATGTGCAACGGCACGGCCGGGGCGACGCCGCCTGTCCGGGGCGGTCGGAACGGCGAGCTGCACACCGTGCACGGCGGTCCACCGCACCCGACGCCCGTGCCGGTCAGACTGGGCCCGTGGAGCTGGTGATCGCCCGCAATCCTGACCCCGACAGCACCCTGCCGTACCTCCTCAAGCTCCCGATCGGCGGCGGTCTGGTGTTCCGGACGAAGGGGACCTAGCCACGCACCAGCGCCTTGTACTGCCACCCGGTTGCGGCCGCGGAGTGGCCCGACGAGCCCGACATCGTGGAGCGGGTGCCATTGCGAGCGTGCGCCCGGCGGGGAGCGGCGATCGACGTGGTCGCCGACCGCGGCCGGGAGCAGCGATCCCAGGTCGTGTTCACCACGGCCCGGGGGCTGCGCACCCGCAAGCAGTCGCGGCCCGACGAGCGCGTGCCGAGCGCCAGGGCGGCCGGCATCGCCGAGCGAGATCTTGGTCGACGCCCACGAGCGCTACCCGTTCCGCTTCGCCGGCCAGCAGGTGCGCACCGTCCGCCGGGGCCTGTCGTGCGGCGACTACGCCGTGGCCCTCGACGGGAGAGTTGTCGCCGCCGTCGAGCGCAAGTCCGTGGCCGACCTCGTGTCCAGCCTGACCAGAGGCCGACTCCGCTATGCCCTGGGGGAGCTCGCCGCGCTCGCTCGGGCGGCGGTCGTGGTCGAGGACCGCTATTCGGCGATCTTCGCGTTGGAGCGCATCCGGCCGGCGCTGGTGGCGGACGGCCTGGCCGAGCTGCAGGTCCGCTGGCCGACGGTCCGATCGCGTTCTGCGACAACCGCAAGCTGGCCGAGGAGTGGACCTACCCTCGCCGCCGCCTTCGAGCAGCCGTCGTCGGACCACCTCCTCGGCACCAACGAGGGCGCGAGCCCGCCAGGGCCTGCGCTGCACCACATCTGCACCACAAGGGGAGGGAAAACGGGGTCTCCAACAGTCACGAACGGTCACCCAGAAAGTGCCTCTGACCTGCCGTGTTGCTAAACCCGGATCCACCGAACAGTGACGTCCTGACGGGCTGACCATCCGCGGAAAATGCCCTCTGACCTGGGACAATGGCGGTTACGACACAGCCAGAAACCCCAAGCCGGAGGGCACCTTCTCGATGCAATCATCGCACAGCCTCGACCGCATCGACGTGACCTTCGACGATCCGCATGCGGTGGCCGACGCCGGGCTGATCCTGCCCGCCACCCTGGCCCAGCACCTCGGCCTGCGGGAGCTGTTCGACACCCACGTCGACCTGGGCGACGCTCCCGGGCACGCCAACGTCGGGCACAAGGCGATGACGCTGGTCCACTCGGCTCTGGCCGGTGGCGACTCGATCGACGACGCCGACGCCCTGCGGGCCGGCTCCACCCAGGCCGCCCTCGGCCACGCCGTGCTCGCCCCCTCCACGCTCGGCACCTTCTTGCGCAGCTTCACCTGGGGCCACGCCCGCCAGCTCGACAAGGTGGCGGGCGAGGTGCTGGCCCGGGTGTGGGCGGCCGGGGCGGGGCCCGGCGATGCGCCGGTGACCATCGACGTCGACTCGTCGATCTGCGAGACCTACGGGCTGGCCAAGCAGGGTGGGACGAAGTTCACCTACAACCACGTCCGTGGCTACCACCCCCTGTTCGCGGTGGTGGCCGGCACCGGCGACGTGGTGCACGCCCGCCAGCGGGGCGGCAACGCCAACTCGGGGCGAGGCGCCGCGTCGTTCCTCACCGAGGCGTTCGCCCGGGTGCGCTCCGCCGGGGCCACCGGCGCGCTCACCCTGCGGGCCGACTCGGGGTTCTACTCGGGCAAGGTGGCGGCCGCTTGTCGCAAGGCGGGCGTTCGGTACTCCATCACCGTCAGGCTGACAAGGCCCTGCACAAGGCCATCGGCGCCATACCCGACGACGCCTGGGCGGCGATCCCGTACTTCCTCGACGGCGGCGCCGACGTGGCCGAGACCACCTACCGCCCTTTCGGGAAGTCCGCCCCGGTGGTGCGCCTCATCGTGCGCCGGGTGCGCCCCACCCCCGGCTCCCAGCTGGCCTTGCTGGTCGACTACGCCTACCACGCCTTCGTGACCGACCGGGAGGGCGAGACGATCGAGCTCGAGGCCGACCACCGCCGCCACGCCGAGGTGGAGAACACCATCCGCGACCTCAAGTACGGCGTGGGGCTCAACCACATGCCCTCGGGGCGCTTCGGGGCCAACGCCGCCTGGCTGGGGATCAACGTCATCGCCC
>JBOGHR010000514.1:0-3252 GCA_050744905.1 Acidimicrobiales bacterium | reverse complement strand
GGTCGGCGGCGGCTGGGTCCCCTCGGTGGCCACCGGGCGGTCGTCGACCGTGGTGGTCGTCGTCGGCCGGGCCGAGGTGCTCCTCGCCCGCCGGGGCCGGTCGGCGGTGGGCGACGAGCTGCCCCCCTTGTCGCGGAGGTAGGTCCCCCGCTTGACGAGCCGGTCGTTGGGGGCCTCGAACGGCACGCTCTCCACTCCCTCGTGGGCGGCGCGCATGTAGGCGCCGAATATGCGCGCCGGGAAGGACCCGCCGGTGACCCGGCGCCCGCCGACGAACATCGGCTGGTTGCCGGTCGGCGAGCCCATCCACACGGCGGTGGACAGCTGGGGCGTGAAGCCCACGAACCAGGCGTTCTCGTGGTTCTGCGACGTGCCCGTCTTGCCCGCCACCTGGCGGCCGGGGAGCCGGGCGGCCGTGCCCGTGCCCTTGTCCACGACGGCGCGCATCACCTGGGTGGCAACCCGGGCGGTCTGGACCGAGAAGGCCCGCTTCCCCTCCTGGGCGCCCTCGAAGACCACGTCACCGCCGCGGTCGACCACCTTCTCGACGAACGAGGGCGGGACGTAGACGCCGTCGTTGGCGATGGCGGCGTAGGCGGCGGCCATCTCCAGGGGCGTCACCTCCTCGGCGCCCAGCGAGATCGACGGGTAGGCGTCGATTCGGTCCTCGGGCAGGCCGAGGCGGACGGCCATGTCCTTCACCTTGTCGAGGCCCACGATGGCGCCCAGCCGGGCGTAGGCGCAGTTGAGCGAGCGGGCGGTGGCGTTGGTGATGCTCATGACCCCGCCCCGGGACCCCTCGTAGTTGCCGGGCTTGTACGGCTCGAACCCCGGCACCCGCACCACGCACCCGGCCGAGCCGTTGATCGTGTCGTTGGGGCTGATCCCCGCCTCCAGGGCGGCGAGGAGGACGAAGATCTTGAACGAGGAGCCGGGCTGGCGCTTCCCCTGGGTGGCCAGGTTGTACTTGGCCCTGCCGAAGTCGTCCCCCGCCACCATGGCCCGCACGTAGCCGGTCCCGGGCTCGACGGTGACGAGGGCGCTGGTGAACCGCTCCCGCAGCACCGACGGCGGCAGCACCCGGTCGCGGTGCTCCTCGGCCAGCGCCTGGAGGCGGTTGTCGAGGCTCGTGTAGATCCGAAGGCCGCCCCTGAACACCGCGTTGTAGCGCTCCTGGACCGTCTCGCCCAGGCGCCGGTCGGCCAGGAGCCGCTGCTTGACCTCCTCGACGAAGTAGTCGTTGGGCGGCGGCAGGGGCTTGAACAGCTGCGTCGGCACCGGCTCGTCGCGGACCCGGTCGGCCTCGGCGGCCGGCAGGTGCCCGTTGGCGACCATCTGGCGCACCACCAGGTCCCGGCGCTCGCGCGCCACCGCCGGGTTCCTCACCGGCTCGTAGCCCTGAGGGTTGCGGATGATCCCGGCCAGCAGGGCGGCCTGTCCCACGGTGAGGCGCTCGACCCGGCTGTTGAAGTACGTCTCGGCCGCCGCCTGGAGGCCGTAGGCGCCGTTGCCGAAGTACACGATGTTGAGGTAGCGCTCGAGGATCTCCTCCTTGGACAGGCGGTCCTCGAGGCGCACGGCGAGGACGGCCTCCTTCACCTTGCGGTCGACGCTCTTCTCCGGGGTGAGCAGGGCGTTCTTCACCAACTGCTGGGTGATGGTGGAGCCGCCCTGGACCACCTCCCCGGACGAGACGTTGGCCACCAGGGCCCGCAGCGTCGACCGGAGGTTCACCCCGCCGTGCTGCCAGAACCTCTCGTCCTCCACGTCGAGGATGGCGTCCACCACGTGGCCCGGCACCCGGTCGAGCGTGACCGGCGAGCGGTTCTCCTCGGCGTGGAGCACGGCCAGCATCCTGCCGTCGCGGCTGTAGACGACCGAGTTCTGGGCCACCTCGCCGAGGGCGCTCACGTCGGTGGGCCGGCCCGCCTCGCCGGCGCTCAGGACCCCCTCGACGCTGGGAGCGAGCAGGGCCACGCCCAGCGCCACGCCGGCGCCGGCGCCGAGGAGGGTGGCGGTGAAGCGGGCCGCTGGTCGCACCGCGCCAACCGTACCGAACGCCGGGGGTCTGCCCGTCCCGGCGGGGGGTAGGGTCGCCCCATGAGCAAGGACATCGACCATCGCCTCGACGACCTCCAGGCGCGGCGGGAGGGCCGGGCGGGCGAGACCGGCGGCGAGACCATGCGGGTGCCCGTCAACGTCTACGAGGCGGAGGACGCCCTGGTCGTGATCGCCCCCCTCCCGGGCGTCATGCCCGGCGACATCACCGTGCACGTCGACGGCGACCGGCTGCGCATCGCCGCCTCCATGCGCTCGGCGGCGCCGAAGGAGTACCTGGTGCACGAGTGGCACTACGGGCCGTTCGAGCGCACGGTGGAGCTGCCCAGCGGCTTCGGGGGCGGGGGCACCGCCACCCACGGCAACGGCCAGCTCGCCGTGCGGCTCACCCGGGGCACGGGCGGCGGGCCGGTGCCCGTCAAGCCGGCCTGACCGCCGCGCGAGCGGGCGGGCGCCTACCGCGCCGCCGCCACCTCGATCGTCCCCGTCATCTGCGTCGGGTGGAGCGTGCAGAGGTAGTCGTAGCTGCCCGGCCGGTCGAAGGTGTGCTCGAAGGTCCCCGAGTCCATGACCTCGCTCACGAACGACCCGTCCTCGGCCTTGACGTCGTGGGCGATCCCCCGGTCCTCGAACCTCCAGGTCACCGTGGTGCCGGCCTCGACCCGGAGGACCTCGGGCTTGAAGGCGATGTCCCGCAGGACGACGGTGCCCGGCTCGGCCTCGGCCCCGGGCTCGTCGCCCGGGTCGGAGCCGCCACCGCAGCCGGCCAGGGCGACCAGGACCGCGGCCGTGGCCGCCCACCGCCTCCGCTCGCCCACGTTCCACCCCTTCGCGTCGCCGACCGGGGCGAGCCTACCGAGGCGCACGACAGCCCCACGGTCGCCCCCGCTCCGGTGGCGACCCGCCGGCTCGGCCCACTAGGTGGAACCCAGCTAGAGCAGGGATGCACCTTTCGCGCGGCGAACCATAGCGGTAGGCTCGCCGCCGCCGCTCGACGGGCAGCGGCAGCCACCCGAGCGTAGGAGTGAACGTCGGCCATGAACGAGTACAAAAGCAACCCCCGCGGCTCGCTGTCCCACCATGGGGGCCGGCACGCCGTCGACCCCGGCAGGTCCATGGACAAGCTGTTCGACAAGGTCATCCTCGGCGTGCTCGTCCTCATGCTGGTCATCGGCGCGCTGGTCTACCTGGTCT
>JBOGHR010000513.1:0-3191 GCA_050744905.1 Acidimicrobiales bacterium | reverse complement strand
GCGGGTGCCCCCCGCCCGGTTCGGGGACAGGGGCGGCCCCGGACCGGGCGGGGGCGGGCTGGAGCCGGCGAGTGGCGGCTCGTCGAGGGGGAGCGGCGGCGCCTCGGGCGGGGCCGGCTCCGGCGGAGGGAGGGGCTCGAGCGGCTCCGAGGACTGCGGGGGCTCGTCCGGCGCGTCGAGCGTGTCGAGCCCCCGGCGGCCGCGATCGTGGGGTTCCATGCCACCCACCATGGACCCCGATCCTGGGAACCGCCTGTGAACGCCCTTCGGAGTTCGTGGGTCGGCGCCGGCCGTGGCGCCCGGTCACTGACGAATACTTGTCACATTGTTCAACGTTCGGGCTGCAGAGGAGAACTAGCGTTGCCTACTCGCCGAGCGCACCGAGGTCGACACCCGCCATGAACCCAGCGGCCGCCGAGGCCTGGACCTTCGACCCTGACCCGGTGAGCAGCAGGGAGGCCCGGCGGCGGGTGTCGGACGTCCTCGAGGCCGCCGCCCTCGACGCCGCCGTCGCGTCGGCGGCGATGGTGGTGGGCGAGCTCGCCGCCAACGCCGTCCTCCATGCGTGCACGGCCTTCGAGGTGCGCCTGCTGGTCGAGGCCGACGCCGTCCGCATCGAGGTCCACGACCGGGACCCGCGGCCCCCGGTCCGGCGCAACTTCAGCGCCGCCGCCACCAGCGGGCGGGGGCTGCGGCTCGTCGAGGGGCTCTGCCAGGCGTGGGGCGTGGAGCCCGACGGCGACGGTGGCGGGAAGACGGTGTGGGCGCTGGTGCCCATCGCCGCCGACCGCGGTCCCTTCGCCGGCCTCGACCTGTCGTCGGTGGAACCCTGGTGAGCGTGCCGGACGGCGAGCTCCGCCAGGTCCGCCTGATCCGCTTCCCGCTCGACGTGCACGGCCGGGCCACCGAGGCGTTCGAGGGCCTGCGCCGCGAGTTCCAGCTGATCGCCATGCGCACGGCGGGCGCCGGCGAGGTCCCCGACCGCCTGCTCCGGCTGGTGGACGCCCTCGGGGTGCGCTACCGGGGCTTCGCCTCGGAGGCCGACCGGGCGCGCGACGCGGCGGCCGAGCGGGGCGACAAGGAGGTCGACGAGCTGGTGTACCGGGTCCCGGCGGAGGTCGGCGAGGCGTGCGTGGACCTCAGCCGGATGATCGACGAGGCCGACGAGTTCTGCCGGCGGGGGGAGCTGCTGCTCACCCTCGCCTCGCCGGCGGAGGCGGTGGCTTTCCGCCGCTGGTACCTGGGCGAGTTCACCGCCCAGATCGCCGGCGAGCCGCCCCTTCCCTGGCCCGACGCCGACCGGGACGCCCTGGCCGGCGACCCCCGCTTGCGGGGCACGACCGCCGGCTGAGCGGCCCGCCCGGCCGGGACGGACGCCGTGGCGCAGGCGGCGTCGCCGCTGCTCCGACCCCGGGCCGTCAGCCCACCTTCCTGCCGTACATCTCGAGGAGGGGGTCGGCGATGATCTCGACGCGGGCGCCGTCGGGATCGCGGAAGTACACCGACGTGCCGCTCTCCTCCTGGTACGCCACGCCCGCCTCCCTCAGCCGGTCACGGGCCGCCGCCCACTGCTCGGGCTCCATGGAGATGGCGAGGTGGTGCAGGCCCCCCAGCACCTCGGCGTAGGGCCCCAGGTCGAGGCCGGGGAAGTCGAAGAAGGCGAGGAGGTTGCCGTGGCCCAGGTCGAAGAAGAAGTGGTTGGAGCCCTCGTAGTCGCGGTTCTCGAAGATGTCGGTGAGCGGGAAGCCGAGGAGCCCCGAGTAGAAGCGGACCGTCCGCTCCACGTCCGACGACAGCAGCGCCACGTGGTGCACGCCGCGCGCCGAGCTCGGCGGCCGCTCCCCCGCCGGGCGCACCCAGGCCTCGGCGATGCGCCGGCGCTCGGAGGCGATCCGGTCGAGGTCGATCGCTCCGTCGGTCATGCTCGGTCCTCTCCGGGAGCGGGGCCGTCGGCGTCGCCGCCCCCGGCCAGTATCGCAGCCGCCGGGGGCGGCGGCGGCCGGCCGGCGCCGTCGGCGGGGCCGGAACATCGGGGCCCCGACCGGGGTTTTCATCCTTGAACTCGCAACTAGCTGGGAGACCGCCGCCATGCCCGCCGTCACCGCCGACACCCTGACCCTGCCCAGGATCCCGGCCCCCGCCGAGGGCGCCGCCCACCGGGCCCCCCGCTCGGTCACCACCGCCCCGTCGGGGTTCGAGGGCGAGGGCTTCCCGGTGCGGCGGGCCTTCGCCGGCGTGAGCCTGGTGGACCTCGACCCCTTCGTCCACATGGACCAGATGGGCGAGGTGGATTACGCCCCCGGGGAGCCCCGGGGCACCGACTGGCACCCCCACCGGGGCTTCGAGACGGTCACCTACATCGTCGACGGCACGTTCGTGCACCAGGACTCCCACGGCGGCGGCGGGGTGATAACCGACGGCGCCACCCAGTGGATGACGGCCGGCGGCGGCATCCTCCACATCGAGACGCCGCCCGAGGAGCTGGTGATCAGCGGCGGGCTGTTCCACGGGGTCCAGCTGTGGGTCAACCTGCCGGCGAGGGACAAGATGGTGGCACCCCGCTACCAGAACCTCGAGGCCGGCCAGGTCGCCCTGCTGTCGTCCCCGGACGGCGGCGCCCTGGTGCGCCTGATCGCCGGCGACGTGGCCGGGCACCGCGGACCGGGGTCGACGTACACGCCCATCACCGTGGCCCATGCCACCGTCTCCCCCGGCGCCCGCCTGGCCCTCCCGTGGCGGCCCGACTTCAACGCCCTCGCCTACGTGCTGGACGGCTCGGGCAGCGTGGGCGCCGAGCGCCGCCCCGTCGCCACGGGTCAGCTGGCCCTGTTCGGCCCCGGCGACACCCTGACGGTCGACGCCGCCGGCGCCCGCCCGCTGGAGGTGCTGCTGCTGGGGGGACGCCCCATCGGCGAGCCCGTCGCCACCTACGGACCGTTCGTGATGAACGACAAGGCCCAGCTGATCCAGGCCATGGAGGACTTCCGGTCCGGCCGGCTGGGCACCATCCCCGCCGACGGGCTGCGCCCCTACCGCCCGGCCCGCTAGCTGGCGCTCGGCCTCGTTCGTTCGCCGCGTTCGCAGCGGCGAGGTCCGTGGCCGCGCTCGCCGCCGCAGGCGGCCTCTGCGGCTGCGGGCACCGGGAAGGGACAGGGCGGAGGCGGCGCGAGCTCCGCTCGCCCGCCGGAGCA
>JBOGHR010000512.1:0-2626 GCA_050744905.1 Acidimicrobiales bacterium | reverse complement strand
CCGGCCGGGCCCAGGGCCCGCGCCGCCGCCTCGGCCTCCTCGACCGGCGGGACCGGCCCCCGTCGCTCCTCGGGCGCCAGCTGCCACACCAGCCCGCTGGTGGCCAGCCGCTCCGCCTCGGCGTCGGTGGGTGCGCACACCGCGGCGACGGCCACGTTCGCCCGCGGCGGGTCACCGGCGCCCGAGGGCCGGAAGTTGCGGCGGTAGCGAGCCACCACCTGGAGGCCGAAGTCGGGGGTGATGAAGTGGGCGAACGACAAGGGCAGCCCCAGCCCGGCGGCCAGGCCGGCGCTGTGGGGGCTGGACCCGAGCAGCCACACGTCAGGCCGGGGGCCGCTGTCGGGCATGGCGCGCACCCCGGCGTGGGGATGGCCCTCCTCCAGGGCGCCGTCGAGCCAACCGAGCAGGTCGACGACCCGCCGGGGGAAGTGCTCGTCGCCGTAGGCCTCGGGGCCCGGCTGCAGGGCGGCGGCGGCGACCGGGTCGGCGCCGGCGGCCCGCCCGATGCCCAGGTCGATGCGCCCCGGGAAGAGGGCGGAGAGGACGGAGAACGCCTCGGCGACCTTGAGCGCGCTGTAGTGCGACAGCAGCACGCCTCCGGCGCCGACCCGGAGGCGCGACGTGGCCGACGCCACGGCGCCGGCCAGCACCTCGGGGGCGGTGCCGGCCAGGCCGCCGGCGGCGTGGTGCTCGGCCAGCCAGTAGCGGGAGCACCCGAGGGCGTCGGCCGCCCGGGCCAGCTCGACGGTGTGGCGCAGGGCCTCGGCCGGCGCCGACCCGGCCGGCACGGGCGACTGGTCGAGGACGCCGAGGCGAAGGGCGGGCGTCAGCCGGCCTGCTCGCCGGGGAGGGGGACGCGGACCACCAGCACGGCCATGTCGTCGTCGGGGTCCCCCTCCACGAACGCCCGCGCCGCCTCCTCGACGCGGGCGGCGATGGTGTCGGCGTCGGCCTCGCCCGTGGCCCGGAGCACGGCGACGATGCCCTCCTCGCCGAAGTGGCGACGGCCGCGGTGGCGCTCGGTGATGCCGTCGGTGAACGCCACCAGGGCGTCGCCCGGCTCCAGGCGCACGACGGCGTCGTCGAGGTCGACCTCCTCCAGCACTCCCAGCACGTCGCCCGGCGAGCCCACCGGCTGCACCGACCCGTCCACCCGGCGGACGAGGGGGAGCGGGTGCCCGGCCGAGCACACCATGGCCCGCACGCCGCCGGGGACGGGCTCGAGGGCGATGAGCACCACGGTGGCGAAGCGGGGCTCGGTCCACCCCTCGCCCCCGGCGGCCGCCGCCTCGTCGGCCCCGGCCCGCAGCAGGAGGAGGTTGAGGTGGCGCAGGACGGCGCAGGGCGACGGGTCGCTCAGCGATCGCGACCGGATGGTGTGGCGGGCCAGGCCGGTGACGGCCGCCGCCTCCACGCCCTTGCCCCGCACGTCGCCCACCGCCACGAGCCACCACGAGTCGGTGGGGAACACGTCGAAGAAGTCGCCGCCGACGTCGAGGCCCTGCCCGGCGGCGACGTACCGGGCCCCGAAGTCGATGCCTTCGGCGCGGGGCAGGGTGGGCGGCAGGAGGCTGGCCTGGAGGGCCCGGGCCACGTGGCTGCGCTCGGCGAAGAGCTGGGCGTTGGCCACCGCCGCACCGGCCCGGGCGGCGAGGTCGAGGGCCAGGCGGTAGGTGTTCCTCGGAGACGACCCGGCCCCGCTCGTTGGCCAGGGCCATCGCCCCCAGGACCCGGCCGCCGGCCTTCAGGGGGACGACCATGCCGGAGGCCAGGCCGATGTCCCGCAGCACCCGGCGGTGCTCCTCGTCGCGGGCGGCGTGGTCGAGCATCTCGGCCGGCACGACCTGGAACCGCACCGGCTCGCCCGTCTCCAGGCAGCCCCCGATGCCGCCCTCGCCCATCTCCACCGGCCACCGCCGGTTGACCTCCGTCGCCAGCCGGCGCTTGGCCGGGTCGCGGTGGGCGGCGGCGACGAACACCGGGCGGCCGCTCTGGAGCACGTGCACGGTGCACCAGTCCGACAGGCGGGGGACCACCAGGTCGGCCAGGGCCTGGAGCGTCTCGTGGAGGTCGAGCGACGCGCTCAGCACCGCCGACGCCTCGGACAGGAAGGCGAAGCGGGCGTGGGCCCGCCGCTCGGCCTCGTGGAGGCGGGCCCGCTCCAGGGCCTGGGCGGCCTGGGCGGCGAGGGCGCGCAGGAACGCCCGGTCGGCCGCCGGGAACGACTGGGGCTCGGCGTACCCGACGGCCAGGGCGCCGAGCACCGTCCCCGTCTCCACCACCAGGGGCAGCACCGCGCTGGCCGCCGAGGCGACGGTGGGCGTGGCCTTGAAGACCGGGTACCGCAGGTCGCGCTCGTCGAGGGACCGGAGGTACACCGCCCGGCCGGTGCGGATGGCCTCGCTGGCCGGCACGTCGTCGGACACGCCGAACCGGCGCCAGTGCTCGGTGACCGACGGGTCGTAGCCCACGGCGCGCACGATCTCCACCGTGGCGCCGTCGGGCTGGAGCAGGCAGAACGACCCCGTCGCCGCCCCCAGGAGGGCGAGCCCCTGCCCGAGCACGACGTCGGCCACCTGCTCGGACGTGACGGCGGCCGACAACCCGGCCGTCACCTCCTGGAGGC
>JBOGHR010000511.1:0-1776 GCA_050744905.1 Acidimicrobiales bacterium | reverse complement strand
CCGGCGACCTGATCACCGCCGTCGACGGCAAGGCCGTCGACGGGGCCGCCGCCCTCTCCAGCGCCGTCAAGGCGAACGAGCCCGGCGACCGGGTGCGCCTCCAGGTCCTGCGGGGCCCCGCCGACATGACGCTGGAGGCCACCCTCACCACCCAACCGGGCCGCTGAGGCACGGAGGCCGCCCGGAGTTGCCACCATGGTGGGACCTCGGGCCGGCACCGGCCCGTGCCCACGGCCCGCCACCGCCGACCGACGCCCCGCCCAAGGAGACCCGCATGACGCCCAGCCGCACCCCCGGAGAGGTCCTGGAGCAGGCCATGTTCGAGGTCAAGCGGGTGGTGGTGGGCCAGGACCGGATGATCGAGCGGCTCTTTGTCTGCCTGCTGGCCCGGGGCCACTGCCTGCTGGAGGGGGCGCCCGGGCTGGCCAAGACGCTGGCCGCCGAGACCCTGGCCACGGTCATGGGCGGTAACTTCGCCCGCCTCCAGTTCACCCCCGACCTCGTCCCCGCCGATCTCGTCGGCACCCGGATCTACCGGCCGTCCCAGGAGGCGTTCGACGTCGAGCTGGGCCCCGTGTTCGCCAACGTGGTGCTGGCCGACGAGATCAACCGGGCGCCGGCCAAGGTGCAGTCCGCCCTCCTCGAGGTCATGGCCGAGCACCAGGTGTCCATCGGTGGCGTCACCTACGACGTGCCGGACCCGTTCCTCGTGCTGGCCACCCAGAACCCGATCGAGAGCGAGGGCGTGTACCCGCTGCCCGAGGCCCAGCGCGACCGGTTCTTGATGAAGGTGCTCATCGACTTCCCCTCGGCGCGCGAGGAGGCGGAGATCGTGCGGCGCATGAGCGTCGACCCGCCCGAGCCGGCCGCCGTGCTCGACCCCCAGGCCCTCCTGGCCCTGCAGCGGGCCGCCGACGAGGTCTTCCTCCACGACGCCGTGGTCGACTACGCCGTTCGCCTGGTGCTGGCCACCCGGGAGCCGTCCGGGCACGGCCTGGACGACATCGCCACCCACGTCGCCCACGGGGCCAGCCCCCGGGCCACCCTGGGCCTGGTGGCCGCCGGCCGGGCCCTGGCCCTGCTCCGGGGCCGGTCCTACGTCCTGCCCCAGGACGTCTACGACGTGGCCCGCGACATCCTGCGCCACCGCGTGCTGCTCTCCTACGAGGCGCTGGCCGACGGGGTGACCGCCGAGCAGGTGGTCGAGCGCGTCGTCCGCACCGTCGTGGCCCCCCGCATCACCCCCGGCCAGGACGGCGAGCTGCTGGCCGTGTCGGCAGCCGCCTCGTGACCCGGGCAGGCGCGGTGGAGGCGTCCCGCCCCCGCCACGGGGCCCCGGGCCACGAGGCCAAGCTGCGCCAGCTCGAGCTGCTGGTACTGCGCCGCCTCGACGGGCTCCTCCACGGCGACCACCAGGGCCTGGTGCCGGGCGGTGGCAGCGAGCCCGACGACGGGCGCATCTACGAGCCGGGCGACGACGTGCGCCGCATGGACTGGAACCTCACGGCCCGCTCCGGCTACCCCCACGTGCGCAAGACGGTGGCCGACCGCGAGCTGGAGCTGTGGCTGGTGGTGGACGGCTCGGCCAGCCTGGACTTCGGCACGGCGGCGTGCGAGAAGCGCGACCTGGTGCTGTCGGCGGCGGCGGCCTTCGGCTTCCTCACCGCCCGGGACGGCAACCGCATCGGCGCCCTGCTGTTCGGTCCGGGCCCCACGCAGATCCTGCCGCCCCGCAGCGGTCGGGGGCCCCTGATCGGGCTGCTGGCCCGCCTGGAG
>JBOGHR010000510.1:0-10184 GCA_050744905.1 Acidimicrobiales bacterium | reverse complement strand
ATGGAGACGGACTTGGGCGGGCGCACGGCCAGGTCGTAGGCGGGGACGACCCGAGCCGACACCCGGCCGGCCATGAAGCGGTCCAACTCGTCGGAGGCCACCCGCCACTTCCCCCGGTCGTCCTTGTGCCCGGCCAAGTACTGCACGAGGCGGCCGTCGTCGCGGGTGGTGGTCTCCGGCACGCCCCTGGCTACGAGGCGGGCCAGGTAGGAGCGGTTGACCCCGGCCAGGCGGGCCGCCTCGGCCAGGCTGTAGGTGCCGTCGGCGGCGGGCGCCGGGAGGTTGCCGAGGGCCGGTGGCTGGGGCCGCCCCTCCTCGTAGGCGTCGAGGGCGTCGGCGCCGACCCGCCACGCCCCGCTGCGGCGCTTCTCGCCGGCCAGCTCACCGGAGCGCAGAAGCGCCCGGACCCTCTCGGCGGGCACACCCAGTCGGGCAGCGGCCGCTCGCACATCGAGGTCCTTGCCGGCGGAGCGGGCGCTGGCGCGAGCCGACGAGCCCTTGGCCGAGGCCAGGTAGGCGCCGGTGACCGGGTGCCTGCCGCAGAACAGGGCGCGCAGGGCGGCCGGAGAGACCTCGCCGGCCAGGCCGAGGGACCGTGCTCCGTCGCCGGTCCAGCGCCCGGGCGCTTCGCCCTGGCGCAGGTAGTACTCCGACCGATCGGTCGTCACCTCCTTGAAGGGGTAGTCCGGGTCGAAGCACGGCGAGACGTTGATCACCGACGGAGGTAGTGGCCGTCGGATCGGGAGAACGCGACAGGATCTGGCGCGCCGCGGCGGGGTTTCCAACGCAGGTAGCGCTGCTACCTGCAAGTCTGTGCGCTCATGGGATGTTGGCCTGGGGGCTTCGGTGGGTGAGGAGGTATGCACGCCTTCGCGACCTGGCTCGGGCAGGTCCTGGGTCGGCCGTTAGAAGTCGTAGTAGGGCATGTGGATTGGTTTCGGACAGGCGATCCTCGCCCAGAGGACGCGATCCGCCAGGGCTTCCGACGGAAGCGCAGGTAGCGACCTCCGGACGGCGTTGACCTCGCCGTCGGGAGACCAGCCGCTGGCCCTGCTCCTGTGGAAGCCGACCCGTGACTGGGTGAGCTCTACGGGCACGGGCCGGGCGGCTCCGTCAGGTCGCTGACCCCGAACACCAGTTCGTGTCACATCCGTTCGATACCACTACGGCACGGCCGAACGAGCCGTCCCACTCCCCGAAGGAGAACCGATGCAACTCACCGCCGAAGCCCTCATAGGCGCCTGCGCTGACGACAGTGAGGACGCCGGGATCGTGCTCACCGCCGAGCTCGAGCCGATCGCCGGCCCCGGCTCGCCGGTCAAGCCGGCGTCGTACGCCGGCCGCGCCCAGAGCGACCCGCCTCGGCACCAGATCGACCGGCGCTGGTCCGGGGATCAGCCGGTGGACGTCGCCGTGATCGACAACGTGCCCAGCCAGGCAGGACGCCACGAGGCCCAGCTCGACGGCCTCGCCGCCGCGGTCTCGGACTTCCCTCGCTGGTGCTCGACCTGTCGGGCTTCACCCTCCCCGAGCACCTGCCCGCATCGATCTCGGTGTTCCGCTTCGCGCACCGCCACGCCGACGCGTACCTCCGGGACGCGGAGCTCGACGGCGCGAAGTTCCTCACCACCCCGATCGGGCGGGCCCTGGTCCAAGGCACCGACGTCAACGCCGGGCCGCTCCTGCAGTGGGCGCCCCAGAGCCTGCTGTACGGTTTCTGGCAATCGCACCTGGGCAAGAAGGGTTCGCAGGCCAAGCTGGCCCGCTCTTGGGTCTCAGAGATCATCGGCTGGGAGCCGGCCACCCTCGAGACGACAACGCTGGGCGTCAAGGGCGACCCGCTCAACCTCTCGACGTCCGACAAGGTCCTCTACGACGAGAACGACCCCACCGGCTGGACGCTCGCGGAGGGTGAGAAGAAGGCGGCGGCGGCCAAGGGCAAGAAGCAGGAGAAGCTCTCCGAGATCGGCCACGGCCAGGTGCCCACGGAGTCCGGCCTTGCGCCGCTGTCGTTCCGGCGGATCAGCCAGCGGGCCACGGTGAGCTTCGCCGGCCTGCGGCGGCTCCACTTCGGCACGGCCGACCGCAACGCTGCCGGCCGCGCCGTCCTGGTGGCGCTCGGCCTCGTGGCCCACACCGCCGCCTTCGGCCGCAGCTTCAGCCTCCGCTCGGGCTGTGACCTCCGTGCCGTCTCCCAGGCCTGGACCTGGCTGGGCTCGGCCTCCGACGAGGCCGTCGACCCCGTCTCACCGGCCGGCGCTCGCGCCCTGTTCGCCGAGGTGGTCGCCGCCGCGGAGGCGGCCGGGCTTCCGGTCGGTGGCGCCTGGCGGTCCGAGCCCGTGGTGCTCACGCCGAACGCCTCGCTGCGGGCCGCCATTGCCGCCACCTACCCCGGGGCCGACTGATGCTGGTCATCGACGTGGAGCTGCTCCTGGGCACCATCCGCGCCGGGTCGGCGGACGACCTCGCCATCACGGGCGACGGCGACCCGGCGAATGGCCGCCGTCGCCGGCGCGCCTGCTCGCGGCGATCGTGGCGGCGGACGGCACTGGCGACCGCATGCGCGCCACCACCGGCGCCGAACTGGCCCTGCTGGAGCAGGCCGACCCGCCGCTGGTGGTCTGCGATCGAGAGCTCGCCGAGGACGAAGACCCGGCCGTCGCCCGCACGGGGCTCCTCCGGTCCCCCCAACACGATCGATTCGTCGTGGTCGACGCCAACGCGAACGGGTCGACGGTCCAGGAGTACCCGTTGCGCAGAGCGGAGGCCGTGCGCCGGGCCGCCGTGCTGGCGCCCCGCACGGCTCGCATCACCTACGTGTGGCCTGGTCTGCGCCCGGGACCGGTCGAGGAGGAGGGCCTGCGCGCCCGGGCCGCTCGCGTCGGCTATCTCGGCTGCGCCGACTCGCCCGTGCGGGTCACCGTGCAGGTGCTCGACGGGGACGAGCCGGTGGCGCTCGCCGACAGTCGCGCGGTGTGGCGCCCCGAGGAGGACGGCGACGCCTTCATCGAGACGCCCCATCCCGGCACGTTGGACGACCTCGACCGGCAGTTCGGCGCGTTCACCGCCGGACAGTGGGTGCGGCGGGCGTGGCTCCCGTCGAACCGAGCCCCATACCGGACGCCCGCGCCGGCGGCCCCGTCCGTCGTCACGCCCATGCCGACGGTGATCTGGCTCGATCTTCCGCAAAGTGTTGCCGGGCGCCACGTCCTCCGCCTCACCGAGGCGCTGCGGGCGGCAACCATCGTCCATCTCCAGGAGGTGCGCGGTCCGACCGCCGACCTTCCCTTTGAGGTCACCGGCCACGGGGCGCCTACCGCGGAATGGGACCAGGTGCAGTTCCTGGCACTGCCGAACGTCGGCTACCGCCACAGCGACGGCCGGGTCCACGGGCTGGCCGTCGCCATCCCCGACAGCGCCCCTGCCTCACTGGTCGACGAGCTTCGGGAATCGGTGTCCCGCATCGTGGAACTGCGCCTCGCCGGTGGGCGGGTGGTCCGCGTCGAGCGCCAGAGATGGGGTGGCAGGACGGCCGCCATGCCGGGGCGCTGGACGACGCGGAGCCGGCGCTTCGTCTCGGCGTTCCCGGTGGTGCAGGACCGCTTCGCCAAGCGCGGCCCGTCACTCGACGACGTGGGGGCGGTGGTGCGTCCAAGCTCACCTGCCCCCGCCCGTCGCCGCCCGGCTCCACCCGCTTCCGTTCACCCCGGGGCCTTGGTGCTGGCTCCCCACGAGGCGGCCCGATCCGGGCGAGAGCGCCGGCCCTACACCCACCTGGACGTGGAGCTGGCGGAGCCTGTACGCGGGCCGGTGGCCATCGGTCACCTGCGCTCGTTCGGCCTGGGCCTGCTCGTCCCCGTGGTCGCTGCCGAGAAGGGAGGCGGTGATGGCTGAGCCCTGCACCTTCGCCGAGTTCCACCATGCCGTGCATAATCGCCCGCCGCTGCCCTGGCAGGACCGGCTCGCCCAGCGCGTGCGCCACCGGGGCTGGGGCGCCGACGACGGCATCCTCACGATCGGGGTCCAGACGGGCCTGGGCAAGACCACCTGCATTGACATCGCCGTGTGGGCCCTGGCCGTCGACGCCGACAACGAGCCGGGCGACCGGCGGCTCCCGAGGCGGATCTGGTACGTCGTCGACCGCCGTCTGCTCGTCGACGAGGCGACGGCTAGGGCCGAGCATCTTGCCAAGCAGCTGATCGAGGCCAACGACGGCCCCCTCGCGGCGGTGAAGTCGTCGCTGGAGCGGCTCGGTGGGCGCGGGGGGACCGCGCTGCACGTGGCCGCCCTCCGGGGCGGCGTGGCGCTGGGCGATCGGCCTCCCGACCCGGCCCAGCCGGCGCTGGTCCTCGCCACGCCCGCCATGTTCGCCAGTCGCTGGCTGTTCAGCGGGTACGGCTCCAGTCGCAGCCTTCGCCCTGTCGACGCCGCCCTGGCCGGTACGGACAGTCTGGTCCTTCTGGACGAGGCTCACCTCTCCGCCGCCCTCGTGGAGACCCACGCGATGGTGCGGGCATGCGACATGGCCTCTCATCCCGTCTTGCCGCCCTCCCGTCGCGGCGTCACCCTCGTCGCGCTCACGGCGACGGCCGCCGCTGTCGGAGAGCGGTTCACGCTGGGCGACGACGACCTCGAGTGCGGCCTGGTTGAGCAGCGGCTCGGCGCGGTGAAGCGGGCACGTCTGGCCACCCCGACGAACGAGAAGCAGGTGGCCGGTGTCCTGAGCAACGAGGCGGCCGCCTGGTTGCATGAGGCCGACCGGAGCGGCGCCTGCCTCGTATTCGCCAATCGCCCGGCCACCGCCCGGGTTGTCTTCGACCGTCTGCAGGCCCTCAGTGGAGCCGACGTGCTCCTCCTCACGGGGCGCATGCGGGAGCCGGAGGCGGAGGCGGTGCGTCGGTCGGCGCTGGAGTGGTGCCGGGCCGGCACCGACCGGTCGGAGCGGGCGCGCCCGGTGGTCGTGGTCGCCACCCAGACCCTGGAGGTCGGGGCCGACCTCGACGTCGATCACCTCGTCACCGAGACGGCCGGCGTGCGTTCCGTGGTGCAGCGCTTCGGGCGGCTGAACCGGTTCGGCATCAGGACTGGCACTGCCGTGGTGGTACACGGCGGCAAGGCGAAGCTCTACGAGCCGGAGGCCGATCTTGTGTGGGACCGGCTGCGGGCGGCCGTCGGCGACGCCGGCGAAATCGACCTGTCGCCCGGCCGCATCGCCGACGTCCTCGGCGAACCGGCCGACGCCGCGGCGCCTGCACCTGAACTTCTCCCCACCCACCTCTGGGAGTGGGCAAAGACCAGCGAGCCGGTACCGGGCGCGGCGTCGGTCGAGGCGTTCTTTGCGCCCGGGGAGGGAGAGCTGGCCCCTGTCTCGATCGCCTGGCGGGCCGGGCTGGCTGCGGAGTGGAAGGCCCTACGGCGCGACGGCGACGAAGGCGCCGGTCTGGACGACCAGGAGTCCGGCCTGCGCCTATGGCCCAACCTGTCGGCCGACGAGACGGTCGACGTCCCCCTCGGCGAGGCCAAAGAGGCGCTCGATGCGATGGCGGCGAGCGCCTTCACCCTCCAGCGCGACGGCGCCACAGTCTCCCGACGCGGGGACGGCTCCCTGAACC
This sequence comes from Acidimicrobiales bacterium, assembly GCA_050744905.1. Classification (GTDB taxonomy): domain Bacteria; phylum Actinomycetota; class Acidimicrobiia; order Acidimicrobiales; genus DATLFN01. The sequence goes on along the minus strand of JBOGHR010000510.1, from coordinate 4,572 downwards.
TAAGGCCGGGCCAGGTGGTCGTGCTCGATGCGACTGCCGGGGGCTACGACGAGTGGGGTTGGGCGCCGGGCTCGAAGTCGCCCGTGGCCGACGTGCGGATGCGCAGTGGCGCGGTCCTTCCCCTGCACGGGGCGTTGGTGCAAGACCTGCTCAGGCAAGCCCGCGTCGATGTCGAGCACGCCGCAGGGCTGATCGCTCGACTACACGCTCTGTACGCGGCAGCCGCCGACCTCGATGCCGACCAACTGGAAGAGGGGGCTTGGGAACTGATTCGGGGACACGGCGGACCCGACGGAGCGCCGACGGGGGACCTGAACCTGGCCGACGCGCTCGCAGGTGGCCCCTCGTGGCTTCAGTCGGTGGCCGCTCGTCTCGCCAGCGCGGCACGCGGCGACCTCACCGCCCTGCTCGACGGCACGCTCCTCCTGCAGTTGCGCCGCACCCGGCATCTGCAGGGCTCCGCCCCGGTCCGCGCCGATGCCTTCGAGGAGTTGAGCTTCCTGGGCCACGGCGGCTCGAAGCGCCTGGCCGATCACGTCGGGGAGGTCGCCGAGGCGTCGAGGGACCTCGCCGAGCGCCTCGGGCTCGACCCTGCCCTCGCGCATGCCTGCGGTCTGGCGGGCGAGCTTCACGACGTGGGGAAGGCCGATCCCCGCTTCCAACGCTGGCTCGCACAGGCACCCGGCGCCGAGCCGCTGGCCAAGTCGTCCTACGACCTCGCGGTCAGCGAGAAGCTGCGCGACGTGAGCGGCTGGCCTCGTGGCGGTCGCCATGAGTTGCTCAGCCTCCGCTTGGCCGAGCGGTTGATCGAGGCGGAAGTGGAAGACGGGAGCCTGGACGCCGACCTGGTGCTCCATCTCGTCGCCTCGCATCACGGCTGGGGGCGGCCCTCCTTCCGACCCGTCGCCGACCCGGCTCCGCCGACAGAGGTGCGTTGGACGGCACGTGGCGTCGAGGTGGAGTGCTGCACCGACTTGTCGGTCGTCGAAACCGACCAGCCCGGCCGATTCCGACGGCTGTGCGAGCGCTACGGCCTGTGGGGCGTGGCGTTGCTGGAGTCCGTCCTCCGCCAGTCCGACCACGGACTGTCAGGCATGGCCGACCTGAAATCGGCCGGCGAACTGGAGGCGGAACGATGAAGGGCGCTCCTCATGACGAGACCACCGGACTGTGGGCCGGGTGGCTCAACTCCTGGCTCGCCGCGGTGGGGGTGCTCCGTGTGTTGCCTGACGCGCGCTTGCGATGGGAGGGCCGGGCGTCCCCGAGAGCTGCGTTCTGCGGCGTAGAGGGAGACCTCGCCGAGGCGGTCGCCGCCGCGCTGCCCACCGTCGCCGCCCTCGACCGCCTGGCCATCGCCCGCCACCGCAGCGGCAGTGCCGAGCTGGCGCGCTCGGTGAGCCGGAAGGGGTACCACGAGCGAGCGGAGGTGGCCCGGGCGAACCCGGGCGACTGGTCCCTCGCCGCCACCGTCACCGACCTGGTTCCCGGCGACGAGATCGCGCACGGGCCTTTCGATCCGCCTGTGCCCAAGGGTCTGACCATGTACCAGCGGGTGCGGGCCTGCCGGGAGCGACTGCCCTCGGACCACGTCGAGCTGGTCGCGGCGGTGTCGTTGACGCTCACAGGAAGGGGAAGGCGCGTCCAGGCCAACGGCCTCGGCTTCGACGTCACCCGCTCCAGCGCCGGTGTCGACGCCTCCGCAGAGGTGATGGTCGACCCGGTCATCGAGTGCCTCGCTTTCGAGGGCCTCCAGCTCTTCTCGATGCGCGGCGACGGCGAGCGGAAGGGCGGTCGGCAGCGTGGTTTCGCGTCGTCCGCGTCTCGGCGAGGTGCGTTCCGCTGGCCGGCGTGGCGGCAGCCGCTCGACCTGTGGGGTGTTGACGCCCTGCTCGACCAGGTGGCCAACGCCCTGCCCCGCGACGGATCGGTCGCAGCGGGAGCCACCGGACGGCTCCGGCGCCTCGGCGTCACGGCCCTCTACGGGTCGGTGTACCAGCGTCCGCGGGGGTCGGCCGACACCTATCGGGCCTTTGGCGCGGAGCGACTCTTGTGATGGTCGAGCCGGTGGTGCAGATCAGTGCCTTGGAGCACCATGAGTACTGCCCGCGCCAGTGCGCCCTCATCCACGTGGACGGCGTGTGGTCGGACAACACCCACGTCGTGCGGGGCGGGCACGGTCATCGGCGCGTCGACAGCGGCGAGCACAAGAAGGTGCGTGGGCGCAGGGTGCTCCGCTCGGTCCCGCTCTGGTCCGAGCCGCTCGGACTCACCGGGCGGGCCGACGCGGTCGAGGTCCATGACGACGGGCACATCGTGCCGGTGGAGTACAAGATCGGCCGCCGGCACGGGTCCGCCGCGCACGTGCAGCTCACCGCCCAGGCGCTGTGCTTGGAGCAGATGACCGGCCTGTCCGTGCCCAAGGGAGCGCTGTGGTTCTCGGGGGTCCGCCGCCGGGAGGAGGTGAACATCGACGATCGCCTCCGACAGCGGACTGTCGCCGCCATCGACGATGTGCCGCGCCATGTTCGCCGCCTCGCGGCTCCCGGCGGCTCCCAACGACCAGCGATGCACGGAGTGCCAGCTCCTCGGCCACTGCCTGCCCGGCGTAGTCGCGGACCCGCACGCCGTGGCTGCCTACGTCCGGGAGGTGGTGTGCAGCGGATCCTGACCACGCTCTACGTCACGGAGCACCGATCCCGTGTCCGGGCGCAAAAGGGAAGTCTTGTGGTCAGCCGACCCGACGGCAAGGCGCGGGTGCCGATCGAGTCGCTCGACGCCGTAGTGCTGTTCGGCGGCCAGATCACCAGCGAGGCGATCGACCTGTGCGTCAGCCGTGCGGTCCGGGTGGCGGCGCTGCGGCGCAGTGGACGAGTTCGTTTCACCATCTCTGGGCCACCTTCCGGCAACGTCTACCTCCGCCTGGCCCAACTCCGTGCGGCGGATGATGCGGAGGCCGCCATGGACCTTGCCCGCAGCTTCGTCGCCGGCAAGCTGCAGTCCTACCGCACCCTGCTGGCCCGTTGGGCCGCCGAGGCAAACGATCCGGAGCGCAGGATGATGACCATGGAGCGCGAGGCCATTGGCGAGCGGATCGGAAGGCTGCCCGCCGCCAGGGACGGCGACACGGTCCGCGGGCTGGAGGGCGATGCCACCCGCCGGTACTTCAAGGGCCTCGGCGCTCACCTGGTGGAACGGACGGACGTCGGGGGCTTCCTGACCCGGACCCGTCGCCCCCCACGGGACCCGGTCAACGCCCTGCTTGGCTTCCTGTACGGGATCGGCCAGGCGGAGGTTGAAGGCGCCCTCGACGCCGTCGGGCTCGATCGGCAGGTCGGGTTCCTGCACGGCGTCCGGCCGGGTCGGTCGGCGCTCGCCCTCGACGTTCTCGAAGAGCTCCGGCCGCTAGCAGATCGGCTGGCCGTACGCCTCCTCGCCCGGCGGCAACTTCGGCTCGAGCACTTCGTGCGCACGGGAGGCGGTGCGACCTACCTCAGTGACCACGGGCGAGGGCTCGTTCTCGCCGCCGTCGACGCATGGCGGGACCAGGAGGTGGAGCACCGAGTGCTCGGGCGCAGCGTCCCCATCTGGACGCTCCCCTCCGTCCAGGCGACACTCCTAGCCCGTCGGCTCCGTGGCGACCTTCCGGTCTACCCGCCGTTCGTCCTGGCCACCTGAATGGACGTCCTCGTGACCTACGACATCGCGACGATCGAGCAAGCGGGCGAACGGCGCCTGGCCAAGATCGCTGCCGTCTGCGAGCGATACGGGGACCGCGTTCAGTACTCCGTCTTCGCCTGCCGAGTGTCGGAGGTGAGCTTCCTGCGGCTGCTGCACGAGCTCGCAGACGTGCTCGACCCGACGGTCGACCGCGTCGACGTCTACAGGATCCAGGGATCCATCGCCGAGTCCCGCACGTCTCTCGGACGGGCCGTTCGCCGGGAGCTGGGATCACCCTGGATTCTGTAGCCAACGAACCACCGATGATCCTTGACAATCTGGTGATCGGGAACGCCTCCCACACACGCGCGGTGGTTGGGGAGGCGTATTGTGTCCCCGGATCAAGGCGAAGTCTCACCCCGCGTGGCCAGGAGGCCTTCACCACGGCCACGGCCGTGGTCCTCGTTGAGCGGAGTGTGTCAAGCACCTCGGCGCCGGGCCTCGCGCCGCCTTCACCACGGCCACGGCCGTGGTCCTCGTTGAGCGGACGGTGCCGTCCGGGTGCTCGCGGAGAGCCTGGACCCTTCACCACGGCCACGGCCGTGGTCCTCGTTGAGCGAAGTTCACCGGGCCGGGCCGCACCGCCGTCTACGGCCTTCACCACGGCCACGGCCGTGGTCCTCGTTGAGCGGACATCAACCTCACCCTGGGCCCGGCCTTCGGGCCCTCCTTCACCACGGCCACGGCCGTGGTCCTCGTTGAGCGAACCTGTGCGGCCCGACCCGTGGCGACCTCCTGACCGCCTTCACCACGGCCACGGCCGTGGTCCTCGTTGAGCGGCCTGCGCACGCAAGGTGGCGCTCGGGCGGCTGCGGGCCTTCACCACGGCCACGGCCGTGGTCCTCGTTGAGCGGA
>JBOGHR010000509.1:0-3024 GCA_050744905.1 Acidimicrobiales bacterium | reverse complement strand
ACACCGCCGTGCTCGCCTCGCCGTCGCCCGGCCCGGCGGCGGACGCCGAGGACGCCGAGGGCGACGACGTCACCGCCCTGGCCGTGCCGCTCCAGGCCCAGGCCGACCGCACCGGGCCCGTCGAGGTGGCCGACGAGGTCGTCCTCCCCGCCGCCCACCGCCCACGCCGCAAGTGGCCGTGGGCGGCGCTGGTCCTGGTCGTCGCCCTCCTCGGGGCGGGCACCGCCTACGTCGTCGCCCAGGCCCGCATCCCCCGGTACCCGGTGCCCTCGGTGCGGGGGATGACGGTGGACGAGGCGCGCACGGAGGTGGCCGAGGAGGAGTTCGAGATCAGGGTGGGACGGACGGAGTTCCACGAGGAGGTGCCCGACCAGCACATCGTCGAGCAGGACCCGTCGCCGTTGCGCGAGCTGCGCGAGGGCGGGTCGATCACCGTGGTCGTCTCCAAGGGCCCGGAGCCCCGGGCGGTGCCCGACCTCACCGGCCTGGACCAGGCGGCGGCCGAGCAGGCCCTGCGGGACGCCGGCTTCGAGCCCAAGGTGGACACCCAGCCCCACGAGGAGCAGCCGCCCGGGGCGGTCCTCACCTGGTCGCCCACCGGCTCGGCGCTGCCCAAGGGCATCACCGTCACCGTCACCGTGTCGAGCGGCCCCGCCCCTCGCGAGATCCCCGACGTGACGGGCACGACGTTCGAGGAGGCGGCCGCCGCCCTGGGCGAGGTGGGGCTCAAGGCCGAGCGGGCCGAGGTGTTCAGCGCCGACGTGGAGAAGGGCCGGGTGGTCTCCACCAAGCCCCCCGTGGGCAAGTCCGTCCCCCGGGACTCGACCGTCGTGGTGAACATCTCCAAGGGCCCCGACGTCGTCCCCGTACCCGACGTGCTGGGCAAGTCGGTGGCCGAGGCCAAGGCCCTCATCGAGTCGGCCGGCCTCCAGGTGAGCGGCACAGGCGGCCTCCCCCGGGGCCGCACCGTGTTCCTCACCGAGCCCGCTCCGGGAACCCGCATCCCCCGCAACGCCGGCGTGTTCCTCTTCGTGCGCTGACGCCCTGGCCACGAACGTTCGCCGCGCTCGCAGCGGCAAGGTCCGTGGCCGCGCTCGCCGCCGCAGGCGGCCTCTTCGGCTGCGGACACCGAGAAGGGACAGGGCGGAGGCGGCGCGAGCTCCGCTCGCCCGCCGGAGCACCATCCAACTCGACCGAATGGAGTGAGCGAAGCGAACGAATGAGGTCGAAGCACCATCGGTGAGTGGCCCGTTCGGGCTACGCCGAAAATGGTCCTCGACCAAAGGGGGCGGCATGCCTCAGAATCCCCTCTGAGCAGGCCCACGGGTCGGCGCTCGCCGAGGCAGCGTTCCCCCAGCCGTTGCCGGTGCGAGCCCCCCGTGGGCTCCTGCGCGCCCGGGCCGGTGCCGACCGGCCGGCTCAGGCGGTGATCTGGGCGATGCGGCGCTGCGCCTCGCCGGTCACCGACTCGGGCGGGGCCTGCATGACGGCGACCAGCTTGGTCATGTCGCCCTGCACCCTGATCTTGCCGGCCATGAAGTGCTGGATGGCGCTCTGGGGGTCGATGAAGACGGCCTTGGCCGTCTCGTAGTCGAGGGTGATGGACACGTCGGCGTCGTCGAGGTGGCCGGTCTCCAGGTCCAGCTCGCCGCCCGAGGTGTCCAGGTGGGCGTTGATCGTGCCCTCGCCGAAGGGGACGTCGGTGATCACCTGGTTGAGCTTCACCGTGCTCTCGCCGGCGGGGACCTCGCCCTTGAGCTCCTCGCGGATCCGCCGCGCCGCCGCCATCCACTCGTCGCTGAGGAAGGGATAGGTCTCGGTCACGGCGTGGCTCCTCGCGGTCTCCGGGCGCGGGGCGGGGCGCCGGGCGTTCGGCGAACGCTAGCGCTTCGACCTCATTCGCTCGCTTCGCTCACTCCATTCGGTCGAGTTGGATCGTGCTCCGGCGGGCGAGCGGAGCTCGCGCCGCCTCCGCCCTGTCCCTTCCCGGTGTCCGCAGCCGCAGAGGCCGCCTGCGGCGGCGGGTGCGGCCACGGACCTGCCGCTGCGAACGCGGCGAAGGAATGAGGTCGAAGCACCAGCGCCGCCTACGGTGGCGGCGATGCGTGAGCGACCGTCCCCGCCGGAGCGGGCCCAGCCCTTCTCGGCGCCCGGCGGCCCCGCCGGCGCCCTCGTCCTCCACGGCCTCACCGGCACCCCGGCGTCGGTGCGGGGCGTGGCCGAAGCCCTGGCCGGCGCCGGCTTCTCGGTCGAGGCACCGCTCCTCCCCGGGCACGGCGCGTCGGCCGACGACCTGCTCGCCAGCCGCTGGGACCACTGGGCGGCGGCGGCGGAGCACGCCTTCGCCGGCCTGGCGGCTCGATGCTCCCGGGTCGTCGTGGCCGGGCTCTCCCTGGGGGGCACGCTCGCCTGCTGGCTGGCCGCCCACCGCCGCGCCGAGGTGGCCGGCGTGGTGTGCGTCAACCCCATGATCGAGCCGCCCGCCCCGTCGTTCTTCGACATCCTGGAGGGGTTGCTGGCCGAGGGGGTCGAGGTGATGCCGGCCATCGGCGGCGACGTCGCCCGCCCCGCCGAGCGCGACGCCGGCTTCGGCGGGACCCCGGTCGCCGCCACCCTGTCGCTGCTGCGCGCCGTCGCCGACCTCGAGCCCCGGCTGGGGGACATCCGGGCCCCGCTCCTGCTGTTCACCAGCCGGGAGGACCACGTCGTGCCCCCGTCGAGCAGCGACGTGCTGGCCGCCCGGGTGGCCGGCCCCGTCGAGCGGGTGGCGCTCGAGCGCAGCTTCCACGTCGCCACCCTGGACTGGGACGCCGAGCTCATCGAGGCGCGCACGGTGGCCTTCGCCCGGGAGGTCACGGCGGCGGGGGGCGAGCGGGTACCCGCCTAGTCTTGGGGACGTGCCCGAGCGCATCACCCCGGCCGACGTGGCCCACGTGGCCCGCCTGGCCCGGCTGGACCTGACCGAAGCCGAGCGGGCGCGCCTGGCCGTCGAGCTGGGCGCCGTGCTCGACCACGCCGCCGACG
>JBOGHR010000508.1:0-2461 GCA_050744905.1 Acidimicrobiales bacterium | reverse complement strand
GCCCAGCGCCGACCGGGCCAGCTCGGCGTGGGGGCCGGGCAGGGCGAGGACCACGACGTCGCCCCGGTCGAGGCCCGCCGGCTCCCAGGCCGCCACCGAGGCCGGCGACCCGAGCGACGACGCCAGCGCCGCCACGTGGCCCTCGTTCGCGTCGACCAGGTCGAGGGCCTCGAGGCCCTCGGCGCCCAGCAGCTGGCGGGCGGCGCGCGCCCCCACCGCGCCGGCGCCCACCACGACGGCCCTCACCGGCGGCGCACTATCGCAGGTCCGGCCCCGACAGCTCTCGCCAGCCCCCGCCGTCCGCCTTGGGCTTGCCGGTGTCGCGCAGGCGCAGGGCGCCGGCCGCCAGGCCGGCGCCGCAGAGGGCGAGGAGGGCACGGCGCAGGTTCTTCAGCATCGATGGACCGGCGTACGCAGACGCCCGGGGGTCACGAGGCGGCGGCGGCGTCGAGCACGGTCGAGGATACCCCCGACCCAGCGGTGCCGGCCCCCGCCCCCAGCCCGTAGCGCTCGACCACCTCGGGGATGCGGGCCAGGAAGCCGGGCTTGCTGTAGCAGGCGGTGGCGCCCAGCTCCCGGCTGCGGCCCAGGACCTCCACCGCCGCGTGCTGGGTCACCACCAGCACCGGCGTGTCCGGGAAGCAGCGGCGCAGCTCGGGGAGGGCGGACAGCCCGCTGCGCTTGGGCATGGCCAGATCGAGCACGATCAGCTCCGGCCGCTCGCGCCGGGCGACCTCGATGCACTGGTTACCGTCGCCGGCCTCCACCACCTCCACGCCGGCCCACTCGAACTCCTGGCGGTAGAGCAGGCGCAGGCGGGGGTCGTCGTCGCAGATGAGGGTCGACACGCAGAGCGACGGTACGACACCACGGGCCCGGCCCGCCATAGCCCGAACGGGCCATCGGGGCCCGGGGCTCGCTCCGCCTCCGTCCTGGAGCCCGCGGGGTCGCCCCCGGCCGGCTCCGACGCGGCCCTCGCTACAGCTCCACGTGGCCTGCCACGTAGTCGTTCAGCTCGTAGACCGGTGCGGCGTGACACCACGAGCACTCGTGCGGGCGCGGCTCAGGCGGGGGCAGGTCGACGCCGGAAAAGAACTTGCGGGAGCACGACTTGCAGGTCAGAAAAAGAGGCGTAGCCATTTGCTGCTCATCTCCTCCCGGTCACGTCCCGGCTAGTTGGCCCCGTAGCGCATCCGCCACTGGTCCATCTTGGCGTCGCCCACGGTGGCCGCCCGCTCCAGCAGGGCCTCCTGCTCGCGGCGCAGCTCGTCCTCCTCCTCCATCAGCGCCAGCTCCTCGGCCGACGGCGGTGACGGGATGGGGCGCTTGCGGAGATCGGCCCACAACAGCCGCATCAGCCCCGGGTTGCCGTCGGTGGCCGGCGCCGGCTCCGGACGGCGCCCCCGGCGCCTGCGGGTGGTGACCTCGGAATCGTTGTCGTTGCTGGCCATCGCGCCGCTCCCTGGTCCTCGACGGAAGCCCGGAGCCCGGCGCTCGCCGGGCCCGAGGGGACGGTGGGATACTCCGCGACGCGGCCCGGCCGTGCAATAACTGATTTCTACACTTACGTGCGGGATGTCCCGACCCGGGCTGTCCCCCTCAGACCGCCGGCTCGCAGGTGCAGTTGTCCGTCGGCAGCATGCAGCCCTCGCACCCGAGCCGGCCTTCGACGGACCCGGTGCGGACGGGCCGGTCGCACTTGTGGCAACGGCCGACGATCTTCCCCAGCTCGGTGGGCATGTGGCTCATCTGCGCTCCTTGGCTCTTTTCCCGGAAAGCCCGGACTGGCAGGCCAAGGGATAGCACAACGGGGCGCCGGGGCGCCCGTCGTCGGCCGCCGGCGGGTGGGGCTAAGTGGAGTCGAACCACTGACCTCAGCATTATCAGTGCTGCGCTCTAACCAGCTGAGCTATAGCCCCGAGGGAGCGCGACGTTACACCCGGCGGCGGCTCACACCACGCTGCGGACCGGCTCCTCCTCGAGCACCACCACCTCCACGCCGCCGACCACGTCGGACGTGAGGTTGTAGAGCACGGCCAGGAGCACGTTGGCGCCCGCGCCCAGCAGGACGAGCACGGCGCCGCCCAGCAGGGTCGACCGGAAGATGAGGCCGCCGTTGATCCGGAACGACTCCAGGGCGAACAGCTCCTTCACGAACCGCTCGACGTTGTCGATCACCCCCGTGGTCGACGCGGCCGCCCACAGCAGGACGCCGGCCACCAGCGCCACCACCAGCATGCAGGCGTAGAACACCAGCGAGAAGCGCAGCACGGACCACGGGTCGACACGACGGACCACCCGGCGGACCCGTCTGCCCTGCGCCACCCGGTCAACGTAGCGTGTGGCCACACAGCTCGAAGTGGACGGGGTGGAGCTCCGGATAGGGCCGGCACAGCCCGGCGGCGGCAGCCACCGGCCCCAGCGTGGCCACGAACGAGGGGGGGACGTGGAAGGCCAGCCC
>JBOGHR010000507.1:0-6637 GCA_050744905.1 Acidimicrobiales bacterium | reverse complement strand
CCCCCGAGCTGCTCCCCGGGCTGATCCTGATCGTGGTGCTGGTCCTGGTGATCGCCCTGCCCCTGCTGGGCGCCGGCCGGTCGCCCCACGTGCTGTTCCGGCCGGCCGAGATCGACGTCTCCCTGGGGGACGTGAAGGGCGCCGGCGTGGTCGTGGAGGAGGTCGTGCGCACGCTCAACCTCTTCCTGGCCCACCGCACCTTCAAGGAGCGGATGGGCGGCACGCCCCGGCGGGCCATCCTGTTCGAGGGCCCGCCGGGCACGGGCAAGACCTACATGGCCAAGGCCATGGCCCGGGAGGCGGGGGTGCCGTTCCTGTTCGTGTCCTCGTCGGCCTTCCAGTCCATGTACTACGGCCAGACCAACCGCAAGATCCGCACCTACTTCAAGGCCCTGCGCAACCACGCCCGGCGGGAGGGCGGCGCCATCGGCTTCATCGAGGAGATCGACGCCATCGGCGGCGCCCGCACCGGCATGGGCGGCTCGTCGGGCCGGGAGGGCATCACCGGCGTGGTCAACGAGCTGCTGATCCAGCTCCAGTCCTTCGACACCCCGCCCGCCGGCCGCCGCCTGGCCGGCTGGTTCGTCGACCAGCTCAACCGCTGGCTGCCGGCCGGCCGCCAGCTGCGCAAGCCCGGCGCCCTGCCCGCCAACATCCTCGTCATCGGCGCCACCAACCGGGCCGCCGACCTCGACCCCGCCCTCCTGCGCCCCGGGAGGTTCGACCGGTCGATCCACTTCGACCTGCCCGGCCGCAGCGGGCGCCGGGAGATCATCGACTACTACCTGGGGAGGAAGGCCCACGCCCCCGCCCTGGACGACCCCGACGTGCGCGACACCCTGGCGGCCATGACCTTCGGCTACTCGCCGGTGATGATCGAGCACCTGCTCGACGAGGCGCTGGTGTGGGCCCTGCGCCGGGGCGCCGACGCCCTCGACTGGGACGACCTCCAGCAGGCCCGGATGACCGAGGAGCTGGGCCTCAAGCACCCCGTGGAGTACACCGAGGCGGAGCGCCGCACCATCGCCACCCACGAGGCGGGCCACGCCACCGTGGCCCACCTGGTGGGCAAGGGCCGCAAGCTGGAGGTGCTGTCGATCATCAAGCGGGGATCGGCCCTCGGGCTGCTCTCCCACTCCGAGACCGAGGAGCGCTTCCTCCGCACCCGCTCGGAGATCGTCGCCCTCATCGAGATCGCCTTCGGCGGCATGGTGGCCGAGGAGCTGTTCTTCGGCGAGTCGGGCACGGGCCCGAGCGGCGACCTCGACGCCGCCACCCGGCTGGCCGCGTCCATGGTCGGGTCGCTGGGCCTGGGGGGCTCGTTGGTCTCGTTGGACGCCGCCCAGGGCGCCCCGGGCGCCAACGTGGTCACCAAGGTGCTGTCCGCCGACCGCAGCCGCGACGCCCTGGAGGCGATCCTGGAGCGGGCCAAGGCCGACGTGGCCGCCATGCTGGAGACCAACCGCCACCTGGTGGAGGCCCTGCGCGACGCCCTCCTCGCCGGCGACGAGCTGGTGGGCGACGAGATCCTGGAGGTCATCGCCGCCGCCGGGCGGGTCGGCGACGGCGAGCCCGTGCTCGACCTCGACCTGCTGGCCCGGGAACCCGCCGCCCTGGCCGGCACCGACGACCACCTGGGCGGGTAGCCCCGCCGCCTGACGCCGTGTCGAGAACGACACGGAAACCGGGTCGCTTCCGACACCGCGTCGGTGGTCCCGGTCAGTCCCTGCGGCGGGCCGCCGTCCCCCAGCCGGCCCAGCCGCCGACGATGCCGCCCACGACCGACGCCGCCACCGCGCCCAGCAGGGCGCACAGGGCGATGCGGAAGCCGACGGCGAGCCCGAGGAAGCCGATGAGGCCGAACGGCGCCCCGAGCACGGCCCCCACCAGGGCGGCCACGGCGCCGCCGGCGGTGGCGCCCTTGGCGGCCGAGGCGGGGGCGGGGCCCACCCCTACGGGCTGGTCGGGGTCCTCGTGGATCCGGGCGCCGGAGCCGGTGGTGCGCTGGTTGTGGTCCATGGGGTCGCTCTACCCGCCCGACCGCCGGGCGATGTCCGCCACCGCCCCCCCGGAGGGCGCCGTGGGCGCCGACGGGGCCCCCAGCTCGTCGACGACGAAGGCCTGGATCAGGGCCTCCTCCCGCCAGGCGTCGTAGCGGCCCGACGGGCCGCCGTGGCCGGCGCCCATCTCGGTCTTGAGCAGCACCCGGGCGCCGCCCGTGCCCCGGTCGCGGAGGCGCTGGACCCACTTGGCCGGCTCCCAGTAGCTGACCCGGGGATCGTTGAGGCCGGCCAGGGCGAGCACGGCCGGGTAGGGCACGGCCGCCACGTTGTCGTAGGGCGAGTACGACTTCATGTAGGCGTACACCTCGGGGTCGGCCTTGGGGTTGCCCCACTCCTCCCACTCGGTCACCGTGAGCGGCAGGTCCTCGTCGAGGATGGTGGTGAGCACGTCGACGAAGGGGACGTCGGCGACGGCGGCGCGGAACAGGTCGGGCCGCAGGTTGAGCACCGCGCCCACGAGCAGGCCCCCGGCGCTGCCGCCCCGGACCGCCAGCCGCCGGGGGTCGGCGTAGCCGGTGGCCACCAGGTGCTCGGCGCAGGCGACGAAGTCGGTGAACGTGTTCTTCTTGCGCAGCATCTTGCCGTCCTCGTACCAGCGCCGGCCCAGCTCCCCCCCGCCCCGCACGTGGGCCAGGGCGAAGACGAGGCCCCGGTCCAGCAGGCTGAGGCGCACGGGCGAGAAGGTGGGGTCGATGCTGATCTCGTAGGACCCGTACCCGTGGAGCAGGGCGGGGGCCGTCCCGTCGACGGCCAGCCCCCGCTTGTGCACGTAGGAGACCGGGACCTGCTCTCCGTCGGGGGCGGTGGCCCACAGCCGGCCGGTCACGTAGTCCGCCGGGTCGTAGCCGCCGAGCACCGGTTGGCGCTTCTTGAGCTCGCGCGTCCGGGCGTCCATGTCGTAGTCGTAGACCGACCGGGGCGTGACCATCGACGTGTAGCCGAAGCGCACGACGGCGGAGTCGAACTCGAGGTTGGTGTCGGGGTAGGCGGTCGAGACCGCCTCGTCCTGGACGATGACGTGGGTCTCGCCGTCGGCGACCCGCCGCACCGCGATGCGCCGCACCCCGCCGGCCCGCTCGTGGAGCACCACGTGGCCGGCGAAGACCTCGATCCCGTCGAGCTTCACGTCGGGCCGGTGGGGGACCAGGTCGGTCCAGCGGTGGCGGCCGGGGTCTTCCACCGGCGCCCCGACCAGCTTGAAGTTCTCGGCGCCGTCGGCGTTGGTGACGATCAGGAACCGGTCGCCGTGGTGGTCGACGTCGTACTCGACTCCCTGCTGGCGGGGCTGGACGACGCGGAAGGCGTCGCCGGGCCGGCCGGCGTCGAGGACCCACGCCTCGCTGGTGACCTTGCTCTCCAGCCCGAGCACCACGTAGCGCTCGCTCCGGGTGAGCGCCACGCCCAGGAAGAACCGCTCGTCGTCCTCCTGGTAAACGAGCGCGTCGTCGGCCGTCGGCGTGCCCACCGCGTGGCGCCACAGCTGGTGGGGGCGCATGGCGTCGTCGACCCTGGTGTAGAAGACGGTGGCGTTGTCGGCCGCCCACGCCAGCCCGTAGTAGGTGCCGGGCACGGCGTCGGGAAGGTCCTCGCCGGTGCGCAGATCCCGGAAGCGCAGGGTGAAGCGCTCGCTGCCGTCGTGGTCGGTGGCGTAGGCCAGCCGGTTGCCGTCGGGGCTGACCGAGGTGTTGGCCACCGCCAGGTACTCGTGGCCCTCGGCCAGCTGGTTCTGGTCGAGGACGACCTCCTCGGGGCCGTCGGCGTCGCCCCTGCGCCGGCACCAGATGCCGTACTGGAGCCCCTCGACGGTCCGGGACAGGTACCACCACCGGCCCTTGCGGGCCGGAACCGACAGGTCGGTCTCCTGGATGCGCCCCACGATCTCGTCGAACAGCCGTCGCTGGAGGCCGCCGGTGGGGGCCATCTGTGCCGCCGTCCACGCGTTCTCCGCCTCGAGGTGGGCGATGACCTCCGGGTCCTCGCGGCCGCGCAGCCAGTACCACTCGTCGACCCGCTCGTCGCCGTGGGCCACGAGGACCTGCGGGCGCTTGGCGGCGACCGGGCGGGCGGGGGAGGCGGGAAGGGAGGGGGACGGGTCGGCCATGGCCGTAGCCTGTCACCCCGTGCCCGACCGGGTGGTGGCGAGGCGGGTGGTGGTGATGGGCGCCGACGGCGCCGCCGTGGGCGCCGAGGTGGCCCGCCGCCGGGCGGCGGGGGACCGGGCGGCCGGCTTCGTCGGCACTGACGAGGCGCTGGCGCGCGCCATGGGGGAGGAGATGATGGGCGGCGTGGACGAGGTGGTGCGGCCTCCGGAGCCCGCCGGCTAGCGCTTCGACCTCATTCGTTCGAAGCGCTAGCCGGGGACGCTCTCGCCCAGCAGGCCCTCCAGCTCGTCGAGCATCTCCACCAGCTCCTGGCCGGAGAACAGGTCGCGCTGGATGGTCAGCGTGAGCCAGGTCTCGACCAGCCGCTTGGCGGCCGCCCCGTCCACGGTCCCGTACAGGTCGAACAGGCCGCTCTGCACCCGGGAGGCGCTGAAGTAGGCCTGGTCGGACGCCGTGGCCCGCCACTGCTCGATGATCTGGGTGGTCTGGTCGGTCGTCTCCATAGCCTTCCGTCCAACGTCTGTCGCGCGGGGTTCTGTTCCCACCGTCTCCTTCGGCACAACCTCCCCTAGACCTTCGCGCATCCGCGGGATGACCGTGGCGTCGGGGATTGTTACTATCTACGTAGGAGAAATTCGTTCGCGCCCCACGTCCCCCGAGGAGCCTCCCCCATGGCCACCACCGATCTCGACCTCGACCGGTACAAGCTCGGCTGGTTCGACCGCGACGTCGAGTACGCCTTCACCCCCCGCAAGGGCATCAACGAGGACGTCGTCCGCGAGATCTCGTGGTGGAAGGGCGAGCCGGAGTGGATGACGCAGTTCCGGCTGAAGGCGCTGCGCAACTTCGAGCGCATGCCCATGAAGCCGTGGTTCGCCGTCAACATGCCCGACATCGACTTCGAGGAGATCTACTACTACCTCAAGCCGTCGGGCGAGCAGGTGGACGACTGGGACGCCCTGCCCGACCAGATGAAGAAGACCTACGAGAAGCTGGGCATCCCCGAGGCCGAGCGCAAGTACCTCGCCGGCGTCACCGCCCAGTACGAGAGCGAGGTCGTCTACCACAAGAACCGGGAGGACCTGGAGGCCCAGGGCATCCTGTTCTCCGACATGGACACCGCCGTGCGCGAGCACCCGGAGATCGTGCGGCGGTTCTTCGGCAAGGTGATCCCCCCGGGCGACAACAAGTTCGCCGCCCTCAACTCGGCGGTGTGGTCGGGCGGGAGCTTCATCTACGTGCCCCCGGGCGTGAACTGCGAGATGCCGCTCCAGGCCTACTTCCGCATCAACTCCGAGTACGCCGGCCAGTTCGAGCGGACGCTGATCATCGCCGACGAGGGCGCCCAGGTGCACTACATCGAGGGCTGCTCGGCGCCGGTCTACAGCGGCGACTCGCTGCACTCGGCGGTGGTGGAGCTGGTGGCCCTGCCCGGCTCGCGCATCACCTACACCACCATCCAGAACTGGTCGCCCAACGTCTACAACCTGGTCACCAAGCGGGCCCGGGCCGAGACCGAGGCCCGGGTGGAGTGGATCGACGGCAACATCGGCTCCAAGCTCACCATGAAGTACCCGTCGGTGTACCTCATGGGCCCCAAGGCGTCGGGCGAGGTGCTGTCGGTCGCCTACGCCGGCCCCGGCCAGCACCAGGACGCGGGAGCCCAGATGGTCCACGCCGCCCCCGAGACCAGCTCGACCATCATCTCCAAGTCGATCTGCAAGGACGGCGGGCGCACCTCCTACCGCGGCAAGGTGCACGTGGACGAGGGCGCCACCGGCTCCCGCAGCTTCGTGCGCTGCGACGCCCTGATCCTCGACGAGATCAGCCGCTCGGACACCTACCCGTACATGGAGATCAACGAGCGCGACGCCCGCATCGGCCACGAGGCCACCGTCTCGCGGGTCGGCCAGGAGCAGCTCTTCTACCTGATGAGCCGGGGCCTCTCCGAGGAGCAGGCGATGGGCATGATCGTGAACGGGTTCATCGAGCCGGTCACCCGCACCCTGCCCATGGAGTACGCGGTGGAGTGGAGCCGCCTCATCGAGCTGCAGATGGAGGGCTCGGTCGGCTGACCGTCCGGCGGCCGGCCGCGGCCCTCGTAGCGGCCGCGCCGCCCGTAGCATTGGTGCCATGCCGATGCGGGCCAACTGCAAGCACTACGAGACGCGGACGTACCGCAGCGGCGAGACGGTGCACATGTGCCGCCTGGACCTGGCCCCGGAGGCGCCCTGGCGCTGCCCGGCCGACTGCCCCGGGTTCGAGCCGCGGGTGTTCGACGCCGGCTGGACCCACGGCAGCCTGGCCCACACGAGCGTCCCCGTCGACCCTCCCCGCCTCGACGCCGACACCGCCGCCCTGCTCGACCAGGCGGAGGACATCGTGAACGCGGTGGGCGCCGAGGTCCTCGAGGGCGTCAAGGACGAGCGGTCCCGCCGGCTCTCGGGCCGGGCCCGCTGGAAGCGGCTGTTC
>JBOGHR010000506.1:0-1811 GCA_050744905.1 Acidimicrobiales bacterium | reverse complement strand
GGTCCCGGGGGGCCGCCCACCAGCGAGGCGGCGGCTGCGGCACCGGGGGCCAGCGGTGCCCACGACGGGCGGGGGCGGCGCTCGCGGCCCCACCTCCTCCCGTCCCAGTGGCGGAGGAGGGAGGGATCTTCCGGGTCGGGGTGCCACCCCGGGACCCGGGGGCGGGTGGCGGGCACGCCGTCGCCCTACCCGTAGGTGGTGCGATCGCGCACCTCGGCAAAGGCGCCGGCCATCCCGCCCAGGGCGGCCGCCGACCCCAGCAGGGCCCCCACGTCGCCGGCCAGGCGCACCCGTCCCTCCCGCAGCGCCTGGTCGAGGGCCAGCTCGCCCCGGCTCACGGCCACCGCGGTCGCGTACGACGACGTGAGGGTGGCGTCCGGCCGGTCGGCCCGGCCCAGGCCGGCGTCGACCACGCCGTCGTCCACCCGGACCCAGTAGGCCACCTCGCCGCCGGGGGCGCCGGTCACGACCTGCTGGAGGGTCACCCGGGCGCCGGCGGTGGCGGCGGCCAGGGCCTCGTCGGCGCGAGCGGCGGCGTTGACCTCCTCGAACCACGCCGCCGACAGGTAGGCCGCCACGCCACCGGTTCTACCGCCGACACCGCGCTGCGCCAAGTCCACGGCGGTCAGCGGCGGGGCAGCCCGGGGAGGCCGTCGATGCTCTCGGCGTTGCGCTCTGCCTGGTAGCGGGCGACGCCGTCCGGGCCCCGGCGCCCGGCCCAGTCGTCGAGCTGGGACCGGTCGCCCTCGTAGCGCATCACCGGCACCCCGTAGCCGCACGAGTCGGACGCCCGGTCCACCTCCACCCGGATCACCGAGCGGATCCCCGGGTGGGGCGGGAAGCGGCCCACGAGGCCGTCGAAGCGGTCGTCGCCGGGCAGCACGACCTCCCCCCCGACCGTGCAGGCGCACGATGCGCGGCGGTCCTTCGAAGGCGCAGAACATGACCACGATGCGGCCGTTCTCCCGCAGGTGGGCGATGGTCTCCACGCCGCTCCCGGTGAGGTCGAGGTAGGCGACGGTGGACGGCCCGAGCACCGAGAAGGTGCCGGCCAGCCCCTTGGGCGACAGGTTGAGCCGGCCGTCGCCGGCCAGGGGAGCGGTGGCCACGAAGAACACGGGCTGGTCGGTCAGGAACCGGGCCAGGCGGTCGTCGATGGCGTCGCGGCTGCGTCCCACGGCGCCAGTCTCCTACGATCCGGGCGGACATGGACGAGGCCGATCCCGCCTGGGAGCGCCGCCACCCCGACCAGCCCGAGTCGTGGTCGTTCGACTTCTTCACGCCCGACGCCGCGCTGGGCGGCTTCGTGGGCCTCACCATCTGGCCGGCGCGGCGGGCGGCCTGGTACTGGGCGGCGCTGGTCGGGCGCCGCCGGCCCTACCTCCTCGTACGGGACCTCGACGTTCCCGCCCCCCGGTCGCCCACCTCCCGGGAGGTGCGGGCCGACGGCCTGTGGGCGGACGTGAACTGCGAGACGCCGCTCGACCACTGGAGCCTGGGCCTGGAGGCGTTCGGGGTCGCCCTCGACGACCCGGACGAGGCGCTGGGAGCCGAGCGGGGGGACCGCACCGGCCTGGGGCTCGACCTGGAGTGGGAGGCTCTGGGCCCCGTCGCCGGGGGCGAGCCGGCCTACGGCCAGCCCTGCGCCGTCCACGGCGAGATCCTGGTGGGCGGCGGTCGCCACGTGGAGGCCATCGCGCTGGACGGGTCCGGCTGGCGGCGCCACGCCTGGGGCCGGGGGGTCGACTGGTTCTCCCCGGCGGCCTGGCTGGGCGGGCGGCTGGACGGCGGGGCCCCTTACTCGGCCGCCG